>JASFVU010000490.1:0-3223 GCA_050049665.1 Bacteroidales bacterium
ACCTTCCTCTTCAATCGGGCGATGACAAGGTATTGATCAGGATGAACAGAAACCACAGCGTAAAGGATTACAGAAGGATCATATCTTCCATTAAAAAGTACCTCCCTGATGCTACGATTTTTACGGATATCATTGTTGGTTTTACCGGAGAAACGAAGGAACAATTCATGAATACAAAGGCAGTTATGGAGGATATCCGGTTCAATATGGCTTATATTGCCCGTTATTCACCCCGGCCCGGAGCAGCGGCATCACGCTGGGAGGATGATATTTCGCATGATGAAAAGAAAAACAGGCTTCATGAACTTTCCGAATTACTCCGGCAGCATTCTCTTGAACATAACCAAAATATGACCGGCAAAGTTTATAAGGTGCTTGTTACAGGAGAAGATCGCAAAGAGGGATATCTTTCCGGACTGACCGAAGGTAAGATTATAGTACGCTTTGCCTCTGAGAACAAGGATCTCATTGGTAATTTCGTTGATGTCACCATTACATCAGCGGCCGATTTCGCTACGGAAGCGAAGCTGATCAGGGTATATAACGAAGCACTGACAGAAGCATGAGCAGGAAAGTTGCTTTTAAAACATTGGGGTGCAGGCTGAATCAGTACGAAACCGATTCCCTGGCAACTGATTTTGCGGAAGCCGGTTATAAGATCGTCAATTTCAGAGACAAGGCAGATGTATATATTGTTAACACCTGCACAGTTACCAATCAGGGTGATAAAAAATCAAAGCACGCAATAAACCAGGCAACAAAGGCTTCGGATAGTGATTCCATCGTTGTTGTTGCCGGGTGTATGGCGAAAAGCCAAAAGGAATACCTTGAGGGAAGAAAGGACATTACCTACGTGGTAGACAACACGCATAAAAGCTCTGTTTTTTCAATGGTCGATTCTCACTTTAAAGGGGAGATCATACTTCCTTCTGCCCTTAAACAGGACATTTTCGGATACAGCCTTGTCAAAGAGGGATTTCATACGAGAAGTGCAATAAAGATCCAGGATGGCTGCGATAATTTTTGTACCTTTTGTATCGTGCCCAGGGTCCGGGGCAGGGCAGTCAGCAGACCGGCAGAGGATATTGCCGGGAATATACGCCGTTCAATCGACCTTGGGAACAAAGAAATGGTCCTTACCGGCGTAAACATCAGCAGGTACGACCATAACGGACTGAAATTTGACGGTCTGCTCGAAAAGATCCTTGACATACCGGGGGATTTTCGGGTGCGGATCTCTTCCATAGAACCGGATGGATTCACGGAAAAGTTTATCGATCAGTTTGCAAATCCCAAACTTTGTCCGCATTTACATTTGTGTCTGCAGAGTGGCTCTGACAAGGTATTGTTGAGGATGCGCCGTTTTTACACGGTCAGTGAGTACATGAACATTGTGCGTTCCATACGGTCACGGTATGCCGGTTTCAATTTTACGACAGATGTAATTGTCGGATTTCCCGGGGAAACGGAAGAAGAATTCAACGACACCCTCAACATAGTCCGGCAGGTAAATTTCAGCCACATACATACATTCAAATATTCCCGCCGTTCGGATACCCGGGCCGATCGGTTCCCCGATCAGATCATTGAGGAAGTAAAGGATAAGCGCAGTAAGATCATCCGGGACATTTCCGAAGATATGAGGTTGGCTTACAGGAAGAAATTTATTGGAAAAGAGCAGGTACTTCTTACGGAACGGACTGGTGCGGAAGGTGGTTCACGGGGTTACGGTGAGCATTACATACCCATTCTGACTGAAGGAGTTAAATTGAAAAAGAACACCTTCTGTAAGGTTAAACTGAAAGAAGTCCTTCCTGATAAGGAATCCACGGTAAAAGCGGTACCTGTTTAATCATTACCGGTTTTATTAAGTCTGAGCAATGCAACGTCATGAGGTGCGACTTTGAATTCCATATTGTTTTCTGTTGTTCCCAAATCGTTTTTATTCCAGATATCGCGCACTTTATAATCATCCGTCAGTATATAAAAATGATCCCAGTTGATGCGTAAAGGAAGAATTTCATCCCCGTCGTTGAAAAAACAGACTGCCCAGTCACCATCCTGCAGTTCCTTTACCCAGATCTCTTTACTCCGGTGATCCATAAAGCGGTAACCTTGCTTTCCCAAAGGGTCCTGATTGATGGCAATGGCTTCTTTATTGGTTAGTATTTCCAAGATTTCCGGTGTTATTATTCGCAGGTCGTTCCCGGCCATAAGCGGGGCGGCCAGGATACACCACAAGCTGAAATGTGCCCTCGATTCTTCCAGTGTAAGCCCGGGATTCCCAACTTCAAGCATGTCGGGATCATTCCAGTGGTCAGGTCCTGCATATTGTTCCAGTCCGACCTGTAACTCAAGAATAGGCTTTAATCCCAGAGAATATGTTTCCTGGCAATCAAAACAATCGGTTATATCTCCGGTAGTACGCCATAAATGACCTGTTTCTTCTGCCCATAGCCATGGTTTGGTATCGCCCCATTCGCATAAACTGTATACAACAGGCCTGCCGGCAGCATACAGGGCATCCCTCATGGTATTATAGGTTTCTTTGGAGTCGGCAGTACCATGGTCGCACCAGTCGTATTTCAGGTAATCAACACCCCACGAGGCATACAGCCGGGCATCCTGGAATTCATGCCCCCGTCCACCGGGAAAACCATTACAGGTTGTTGAACCGGCACAATTATGAATGCCGAATTTCAGTCCCCTGGAATGCACATAATCAGCCAGCGCTTTCATTCCCGAAGGAAACTTTTCAGGATCGGGGATGAGGTTTCCTTCACTGTCTCTTTCCATAGCCTCCCAGCCATCATCAACGACAACGTATTCGTAACCGGCATCCTTCATACCGCTTTCCACCAGGATGTCTACAATTTCTTTAAACAGATCTTCATGAATTTCAACTCCGAATGTGTTCCAGCTGTTCCAGCCCATCGGAGGAGTGGGGGCCAGACCTTCGAATTTTTGTGTATATGCGTGTATACAGAGTAAACTTAAAAACAGCAGAAGGGAATTTTTTATGATCATACTATAGCAGGTTCTGACGGATCTGCGGCAATCCGTCCGAAATTATTTTTTCAGGATTATAACTTATAAGCAAATGTATTCAAAGAAATGAAATCAGGCAGGTTATCTGTCCGGAATTACCGTGAAACTTTTCATCAGAATGGTGATCGCTAACGAAACAGACAGGGCGATTGAACAGGAAAGAAGGAACAATGAT
>JASFVU010000048.1:0-10109 GCA_050049665.1 Bacteroidales bacterium
TATTCCCCGCTGCTTAATTCCACATATGCCTTGCCGTCGCAACGGTCATGAAATTTCAGATAGATATTGCCAAGATCTATTCCCGTACCAGCTTTGATATTCTGTATGAAAGCGTCTCCCCGGAACGGGTTTTCAGTGCATTGGTCATAAATAAATTCCGTTTCTATCATGGCATGATACTGAATTCCTCCCGAAGAACTTGTCGCTTCAGCGATCTGTCCCCCTCCATTGATCACAAATGAGTCATCATACACGTTTGGAGTGTCGTTTTGATCGATACTGATAAACCAGACATTTTGGGATATGGCTGCGTACACGTCCTGTGGAGGGTCTTCATCCAGACGCATAATTTCGGTACTGAACTGAGGATTGGACATACTGAGATTCAGGAGCGTATCATTTCCTTCTCCCAGAACGATATCCTGCCGCGCAAAAACCGTAAGTAGCCTGCCTGTTTCATGGTCCCGGATAACAGGTACGGTATGCATGCCATAGAACCTGTATACCTGACCGATAATATTCAGATTACCAAAAACAATTGAGATCACTCCCGATCCTCCGTCCCCGTAATTGTCATTGTTCCAGATTCCTGCAATGATCACATCACCAATGCGCTTATTAAACGGCATCGGATGGTCCTCATCGATAGAAACATACAGGATGCCTGCATTTGAATATTCCCCGTTGCCTGAACTTTCAAATATTACGTTATCCGGCACCGGTCCGCCCTGAAAAACAGTTGCGGCAAGCGAGACACAGTATCCGATAGCGGCTGATGTTTTAAAGCCCTGTCTGAGAGGTTCGATATCCGGATTTTCATCGGTCCATTCATCTATTTTTTTACAGTCCGACATGCTGACAACAACGAGCAGTAATACGGAACAGCGGAGTATTTTTTTAAACAATGACATAGTCGGAAGCATTAATGATATACTCATTCTACACTGATATCCTTTAAAAAGTTACATTATGCAATACCGGTGTTGGTTTTATGCTATTCTTTTATCTGATAAATCAGGTTGTCTTCGAGTTTGTAAAAAAGAGGGGCCACCAGGACCTTTGGGTACTTGAGTCTCAGTTGACTGACCTCCGTAAGCGTATAGTCAATTTCGTCCCCTGTTTCAAATTTTGAAAATGACCGGTCAAAATGCTTTTTGGCATCTTTTGTATTCCATCCTCCGTATTCAACTAGGCCTGATACGAATTTTTCCCTTTTGGAAAGCAGATCAGACATGCCACAATCGGTATGGCCGATCAGGGCAATGCAACGGATCTTGCCCACGGCAATTGCATAGGATATCTGAAATTCATACGGTCGTATATTGGCACCTCCTGTTCGCATGATGTAGGCAAAGTTTTCAGGTATACTCAGGTATTTCCTGTTATCCATGCACATGCCTATGAGCAGCGTTGCATGTGAGTACTCTTCATATTTCCTTTTCAGATTGTGGTATTCCAGAAGCAATCCGATGGACGTATCTCTGAAATCGGGGAATATATCTTCTGTTTTTGTAATTGGGACCAACCGGTTCATAGTTATATTATTTATTCTGGTTTGAAGCATATTTTCCAACAAGCAGGATGACATATTTTTTATTACATCCCATGGTCGCAAATATAAAAACTAAATGGTTAGGTTGCGATGACATAGTCATTCTGCTGCTGAAACAAAAAACTTGCTGGTCAAACCTTCCGGAGCAAAATACGGAATTAGGTTTGGTCATATACTCTTCCAATTGCTCCTTCCATGGTCTCTTCCAGTTGACGGGCATGAGAAAGGAATTCATCAACCTTCATTTCCTTGAAAAAAAGCATTCCGTGAGTAGCACGGATTCTCGGACTTTCATGTTCGTAAAAGAAATTCTTTCCCAGTAACAACTGGATTGTTTTCAGCTGTTGTACCCATATTTGCCGGGTCAGCTCACTGAATTTTCCGTCGAACTGGTAACTGGGGAACGAAGCCTCAACCTGGCTCAGGTAACTGTTCGAAAATGCGTTATCCATTACGGCCATTGCATTCAGAGACACAGGAACGATGATATTTGCTTCCGACGGATGAAACCGGTACCAGACATTTCTGTATCCCCATATCCGCAGGTCGGAGAGATCCTTTTCTTTTTTCCACATTCTTACCGCCTCAGCAATTACCTGCATTACTTTGTAGTGCGTGTCCGGTCCTGTTCCTTCCGGATCAAGTGCGAGGCTTATTACCGTAGGATTGACAGACCGCAATTGTTTGAGCAGGGGCTTAACATCTCTTTCCCGGTTCGGCTGCTCGGTAAAGATATTACCCGAATAAAATCCGAGCCTGAGATGGTGTACATGTTTTGTCCGGATACCAAAATACGCCCACACGAGTTCCTCTTCGAATTCCCGGATCATACCTTTTAGCCGCTGTATATCGGGTAAGTTTATCTCACCGTCATAGCTTTTCCGCAGAATCAGGATAATTTCGTTGATATGGCCCCTTAACTCCTGTATATTTTTCACTTTGTAGATGTCGACTATGGATCTGACAATGCGGTGCGACAGTCCTCTTCTTAGTTCATACGGTTCTCCCGAAGCCACTTTGATAAGGTAATGATAAACATCCTTATCCCATTTGTATTTATATCCCTTCATGAAAAAATCGGGATATTCTGTCATCTGGATCATGCCTTCGTCAAGGAATCGCCTTGTATCCTGCATGGCATGGACCATAAAACGATTCGTTACTGCGTTGAAGCCCGATGTCATGATGGCAAAGTGTGCCTTGTTCGTCTCATTCCGCAACAGCCTGTGAATGTGTGGGAGCAGGCCCAGCATAATATCATCGTGATGCGGACCGGAATGGTAATAGACCTGGTTATTTTCTCCTTCCATACCCTGTTCTATTTTCCGGACGGTTGATCTTATAACGGAACCTACAGTCGATTTGCTAAGGTTTGGTATTAAGCGGCAATAGGGATCATTTTTAAGATCTTCAAGGGTGAGATGGTGACCGTATTTATCCAGTTTAACACACAGGTCTATAACAGCTCTGTCGGTTTTTTCCTGGTTCCAGTCACCTTGTCTGAAGTAATCTTCAATGCTGTTATCCAACCGGGATGCTGCACCCCTGGTGATATAGAACCGGGCATTTCCAAGCTTTGAAAGAGCGGTTGCAGGATACAGGTTTGACGGTTCCTGTTGTAGGGCATCCCTTACCACAGGAGCTTTGGCTTCACCGGCCGCAAAAATTATGGCAACCGTATCCGGGTTGCAGGTAATGGTCTCCAGGCCAATGGTAATGACGAGTCTGTTTCTTGATATTTCCATTCCACCCAGATCGGATGCGGCAACCGCCTGTGTTTCAAAATTCGTGTTTGTCAGGCGCGTAGAAGAATGATGATCGGTTCCTTTTGTATTAAAGGCGATGTGTCCGTCAGGACCAATTCCTCCGAGGAAAAAGCCTATTCCTCCTTTTTCACGGATCCGTGATTCATAATTCAGACACCAGTTATCAATGGCAAAAATGGATTGTTGCTGCATCAGTTCCAGGGAGTTGGCAGGCTCCCGGAACCGGAGGGACAGATCTACGACCGAATCCGGAAAGATCTCGTTAAAATGCTTGCCCTCAGTGAGTTCTATTGCGTCGCAGTTAATCAATTGGGCTTTTTTCCTGTCGAGCTTCAGACCTTGTATATAAAAGGTTTCCACGTAGTTATAGAAACTGTTATGTTGAGACGAGCTGATGGGATAGAACTCATCTATCTGAACAAATTGCAGATTTCCAAGGTCGGGCTTTTTGTATTTGTTCAGGCCATATCTTTCAAGGATCCGCTGTCCTTTTTTATTGTTCCAGTTCTCGATCAGGTAGGCTGTCCATAAAATAAAATATTCGGGTGTTTTACCTGTTGGCAGACTGATAACACCGCCAGGATTTTTGATGACCCATTCAAGAAACCGCAAAGCTGTCAGGAACCCCAGAAGCGGAAAATTTTCAACGGTTATGTACGGAACATTGGTATCCGTACTTTCGGATGCCATACCATCGATAAAATACCTTTCCACTTCGGAGAATTTGACGTTCTTCATCGATAGACTTTTAAAGTCAGATTGATCAATGATTAAATGTAAGAAACTTTTGCAACATTATCAGCTAACTGATAACACTCCAGTCGACCATGGAAGAACGCATATTATCAAGCAGCCTGGTCAGTAATTTATTTTTTTCGTCGTTCAGTCGGGGGTCATCCTCCAGTATTTGTTCGGCTATGTTTCTTGCATACTGAAGTATCTGTCCGTCACGGGCAAGGTTGGATATCTTCAGGTCAAACGGCACACCACTCTGCTGGGTCCCTTCAATATCTCCGGGTCCGCGTAATTTCAGATCAACCTCCGCAATTTCAAATCCGTCATTTGTTTTCACCATGGTATCGATCCTTTTTTTTGCTTCGTTTGACAGTTTAAAACCTGTCATAAGTATGCAATAACTCTGATCGGCCCCGCGGCCTACCCGTCCTCTTAACTGGTGCAGTTGAGAAAGGCCGAATCGTTCGGCGCTCTCTATTACCATTACCGAAGCATTGGGAATATCAACGCCGACCTCTATTACCGTTGTTGCGACCATGATGTGGGCTTTGCCTTCTTTGAACAGCCGCATGCCATATTCCTTATCCTCATTTTTCATTTTGCCATGCACGCAGACAACCGTATATTCCGGTGACGGAAAAAATTCCGTCACCCCTGCATAGCCATCTTCAAGGGCAATATAATCCAGTTTTTCCGATTCGAGGATCAATGGATATACAATGTATACCTGTTGCCCGCGGTCGATCTGTTTTCGCAAAAAGCCGTACATAGCCTGTCTTTTCGTATCATAATAATGAAATGTCCGGATCGGTTTACGTCCGGGAGGCATCTCGTCAATAACAGATACATCGAGGTCTCCATAGAGGGTCATTGCCAGGGTCCGGGGAATAGGAGTGGCTGTCATGACAAGCACATGGGGAGGCTGACTGCTTTTTTTCCATAGCTTGGCTCTTTGTGCAACTCCAAAGCGATGCTGTTCATCGATCACGACCAGTCCCAGGTTTTTAAACCGGACCGGTTCCTCCAGCAGGGCATGGGTCCCGATCAATATTTTTAATGAACCGTTTTCCAGTCCCGAATGTATTTCATCCCTTTCTTTCTTTTTTGTTGAACCGGTAAGCAGCTTAATGGGGATTGAGATGCCTTTAAGCATTTCTGAGATGGTACCGAAATGCTGCGAAGCAAGTATTTCTGTCGGGGCCATCAGGCAAGTCTGGTATCCGTTATCCAGGGCCAGTAAGATCGACATCAGTGCCACGAGGGTTTTTCCGCTTCCCACATCTCCCTGAAGCAACCTGTTCATCTGTCTTCCGGAACCCAGGTCAATTCTGATCTCCCGCATAACTTTTTTCTGGGCTCCGGTTAATTTAAAACCAAGATTTTTGTTATAAAATTCATTGAAATAATTGCCTACTTTTTTGAAAATGAATCCTTTAAAAAGTCTTGTTCGCCCAAGCTTCTGTTTAAGGATCTTCAGCTGAATACCAAATAACTCTTCAAATTTGAGCCGGTACTCTGCTTTCCGGATTTCCCCGGGCCGGGATGGTAAATGAATTTTCAGTAATGCCTCCTGCAAAGGCAGCAACCTGAGTTTTTTTACAAGGTATTCCGGCAGACTTTCGGGAATATTCAGCGAATCGGATAATAGTACGGAAGAAATTAACTTATGGAATGTTTTCGAACTGACGTAATTTGACCGGAGTTTTTCGGTAAGGCCGTACCGGGGATACAGGGATGCGCCTGTCTGACCATCAAAGAGAGAGGCCGGTTCAATTTCAGGGTGGGGAATACTGATCTTTCGTCCATATACATTGGGTTTTCCAAAGACTATGTATTCCACACCGGCTTCATAGCTTTTTTCGACCCACTTCAGACCCTGGAACCAGATCAGTTCAATTTTACCTGTCTGATCACCGAAAGTGGCTACCAGACGCTGTTTGTATTTTGAGCCTTCTTTCCTGAACGATTCAATTCGTCCGCGAATTTGTATATGGGTTTGTGCCGGATTAATTTCGGCAACCGAATAAATTTTTGTCCGGTCGATGTACTTGTAAGGATAATACCTCAACAGATCTCCAACGGTAATTATCCCCAATTCTTTGGCAAACAGTTCAGCCCGTTTTGGTCCTACACCCTTTAAATATTTTACGTCGGTATTCAGGAGGTTTCCCATGGAAGCTAAATATCGTAATATCCTCTGAATTATAAAATTCTATTTTTACATTATTTTTCGCAGACAGGTGACCGGAAAATGAACAGGATAAAAAAATATATCGGGATAACCAACAGGTATCTTTACTATGTTCTGAAGGCAGGACACCGGAAAGGATATGGGATCCATTCGCCTTTTATTTTTGAGATGGTAAGCAACGTTTTGTTCGACCGGAGCAATTATGAAGATTATGCATTTTTCTCCCGTATACGAGATCATCTCGGTAAGTCCGGTTCAAGGATCGAAGTGAAAGAAATGGGTGCTCCCTCATACCGGTTTAACAAACCGGAAAGGAGTGTGAAAGAGCTGGTAAGGCACTCGTCGGTAAAGCACAAATACGGTAAATTGCTTTACAGGCTCGTTAAGTATTATAAGCCATCAACCATTATTGAATTCGGAACTTCCGTCGGGTTAAGTACGGTGTATCTGGGCAAAGGGAATGAGCAGGCACAGGTGAGTTCAGTGGAGGGAAATTCCTCCCTGTGTGATTTTGCCCGGCATATACTGAGGGAAAATGGTATTTTGAATGTTTCCGTATTGAACCGGCGATTTGATGATGCTTTGGATGGTTTGCTAAAAGATCTTGTGGACCCGGTTCTTGTTTTTATCGACGGAGATCATCGATACGAACCTACTATGCATTATTATAACTGTTTTGCTGCGGCGATCGGTGAAGGAATAATCGTATTGGACGATATACATTGGTCGGAGGAAATGAATAAGGCATGGAAAAGAATCATCCGGGATCGAAATGATCAGGCAACGCTCGATCTGTTTTCGTTGGGGATTGTCATTCTGAAAAAACAGATCACCCCACGTCATTACATCGTACGATTTTAGGTTTTGCACAACAAATGAAATTATTTTCTGTTACCAATAAAAAAGCTTTTTTTGCATAGGTTTTCCCGATGAAAATCATGGAACGGAAACGGTCCTGTTTTTATTATGGAATAGTCTGATTATCAATTAAAATGGCAAAGTTCAACGCAAATAGTTAAAAAACGGTTACCAATGAAAATATATACTAAAAAAGGCGATAACGGAACAACCGAACTGATCGGAGGAAAAAGGGTCCCCAAAAACCACCTGAGGATTGAAGCTTATGGAACGATTGACGAACTGATAGCTTTCATAGGGGTTGTGCGGGATCATTGCGAAAACAGGGAAATATCCGATGATCTGTTGCATATCCAGAATAAGCTGATGATTGCTGCAGCAATTCTTGCCTCGGAAGGAGAGGAATATGAAGGAGTATTACCGAAACTTTTTGATAAGGACATCGTAAGGTTAGAAAAACGTATTGATAGAATGGAAGAGCAACTGCCGAATCTTACGAGTTTCGTATTGCCGGGCGGTCACAGGTCGGTGTCATTTTGCCACGTAGCCCGTACGGTTTGCAGGCGTGCAGAAAGAGTATCAATGAGTTTGTACAAAGACGCCGGACTTCAGGATGTTGTACTGAGGTATTTGAACCGGTTGTCTGATTATTTGTTCGTGTTGTCACGACTTTTAGGCAGGCAATTTCATGCAGATGAAATTCCATGGCACAGTGCCTTGTAGTAGTTGTATAAATTTTTATATTTGCACAATTTTTTAAAAATTATCATAATTTCAAGACTATGTACTGGACACTTGAATTGGCTTCAAAACTGGAAGATGCGCCGTGGCCCGCAACCAAAGATGAATTGATCGACTTTGGAATCCGATCAGGTGCACCACTGGAAGTTATAGAGAATTTGCAGGAGATTGAGGATGAAGGGGAGATTTATGAAAGCATAGAGGATATCTGGCCGGATTATCCAAGCAAAGATGATTTTTTCTTTAACGAAGATGAATATTAGATGACAAAGGGACTTTCAAGTCCCTTTTTTATTCAGTGAAACTCAAATTTCAGAAACAACCTGTCCCGCAAAAGGCGGGAGAGTGCACTGAAATTTGTTAGTTGAACTAATCCCGATAGCGAAGCGTATCGGCATTATGTGGTCTAATACCCCGATGCTCTGCATCGGAATTTTAGGTTCGGGGTTCTACCCTGAGGATTCATACCATTGATTCAGTGAAACTCAAATTTCAGAAACAACCTGTCCCGCAAAAGGCGGGAGAGTGCACTGAAATTTGTTAGTTGAACTAATCCCGATAGCGAAGCGTATCGGCATTATGTGGTCTAATACCCCGATGCTCTGCATCGGAATTTTGGGTTCGGGGTTCTACCCTGAGGATTCATACCATTGATTCAGTGAAACTCAGATTTCAAAAACGCAGTACATTGATCCCGTTCAGATATTTTATCGTGACGACGGAACATTCCGGGATTTAGTATCATTTATTACTCTGTTGCTCCGTCCGCTTGGCTGATCTGGTCGGACTGGTTGCTACGAGGCAGTTCATTTCTGAAAATATCTTTCTTATTTTTTGGTCTCTCTTCTTCATACCATTTAAATCCTTTAAGAATGAGCTCGTTAACAGGAGCCTGATCCAGGGGATGTAATATGGCATCCGGACTGTTTATCATGGTAATCGTCTGCACCTCCCCATTATCCAGGTAAATAACAAGATTAGAACATTCCGCCTTATTTGCTCCTATTATTTCATCATCATCCACAGGGTAATAAACGGTCTGCCCGTTGCCATTGACATCTACACGATACAATTCGTTGTCGCGAAAATGGCAAACCATATTTTTGCCTTTGATCTGGTTGAACTTTGAATTATCTGCCTTGCTGATAATAAAAGAAGCTTTTTCAAGGTACATGGCCTTTGCCTGTTGATTCTCCGTATGGATTTCGATGTATTCCGCTGTAAGCTGATTTACATCAGACCATAAAACAGGATCATAATACAATCTGATTACCGAATCCGCAAATGAGAAAGCCATTGAGTCACATTTGCCCTGCAAATTGTTTCTGAATATTCTGACCCCGTAATAAGCCTTTATGAATTTGGTATCTGAAGTATCAACAACCGATAATAATGTATCGGCATGAAGATATAAGGTGTCTTCCGATGAGATCTGAATAAACTGTGCCTTTTCGGTAAGCCTGGCGAAATCCCTTTTTTCATAGTAGATACCTCTGTTTCCCTTGAGAATGATATCCTGTTCAAGATCATGGATCTCCACGTTTTGAATGGCTCTTCCGAATCCCGTGTTTTTTTCGTAATACAGGCTATCTCCTTTTACAATCTGCTTCGAATTCTTTACCAATGCATTTTGGTTGAGTTGTGAGACATCCGTTTGTGTATTATACCAGCCTCTCTCGCAATAAATATAACTGCTGTCACTGATGATCTCTGTTGGCCCGAAGAAATAGGTGATCTTACTTTCGGTATTATACTTCAGTCGATCGGAATAAATGGTATAATCAGGATTTACTATAATAACACTATCCTGAAAATCAAAAACATCTTCCTTTGTATAATAGTACCCGATGATACTTTCCAGATTATTGTCCTCGTTTACAATTTTGGCATAATCGGTATAGTATCCTATACCATTGGCAATATCATAGTCAAGCGCATCGGTTGTAAGGGTGGTTTTACTGTTGATCAGACGAACATTGTTCCGTATGTTGGCAATTTTTGTATTTCCGTCATAATGCAGGAAATCGCCGTAAAGATGTACTGTGTCACCCTGGTTAATGTAGATGTTATGAAACGCGTCCAGTGAATTTTTTTTTGAAAAGAAATAGGCACTGTCGCAATACATTTTTGCCCCTCCGTGAGTAAAGATCACATTGCCTAATAAGCGTTTTGTATCTTTCCCAAGTTTTGCATCCACTTCGGTAGTGGCAGCAGAGAACTGTACCCTTGTGGATTTCTGGGCAAGTACATCAAAGGGAATGAATGA
>JASFVU010000016.1:0-13320 GCA_050049665.1 Bacteroidales bacterium
GATGATCAGCGGAGGGGACAGGCTAATGACGTTTCCCTGAGAAACCTTGAAACTCAGTCCGTTCTTCAGACACCGGTACATGATCTTTTCCGTCAGTCCGATAGCTTTCTCTTTTGTTGTGCGGTCTTTTACAAGTTCCACTCCCCATAAAAGGCCGATCCCGCGAACATCCCCGATTACAGGGTACTCCTCACGAAGGTGGAGAAGTCTGCCACGCATGTATTCTTCCAGCATGGCAACGTGTTCGAGGATATTCTCCCGGATAATGAATTCAATGGTCTCAATACCGGCAATTGCAGACAAAGGATTTTTCTCATGCGTGAAATGGCCGACCGAAGCCAGCGGATCGATATGAAGATCATCTCTGACAAGAATGGCTGCAAGAGGCATTACTCCGCCTCCAAGGCCTTTTCCCAGGGTCACCATATCCGGCACGATATCGTAATTCTCAAAGGCGAACATTTTTCCTGTGCGACCCAGACATATGGGAATTTCATCAAGGATCAGCAATACGTTATGGTAATCACAAATATCCCGTATGTTCTTCCAGTATGCTTTTGAAGGGACCTGCACATCGGTATTCCTGACCGTTTCGGCCATCACGGCTCCGATGTCTCCTTCCTGTTCAATGATATATTCGATGTAATCGGCATAAATAAGTTCTCCCCTGGGATGGCCTTTTAGCAAGCCGCGGTATGTGTTGAAAGAAGGGATATGTTCTACTCCGGGTAAGAGTGGTCCTGCATTCCGGCGAAAGCTTTGTTCCCCCCCGACACTGATGGTGTCCAGTCCGGCCCCGTGATAAGAATCCCACATGGATATCACTTTGTGTTTGCCGGTGATCATCCGGGCTAATTTTAAGGCTATGCTGTTGACTTCGGAACCACCCGGGGCAAATAATACCTTATTCAGGGTTCCCGGGGCCAGTTGCGTTAGCAACTGTGCCAGCCGGATAGCAGGCTGATTGGTATATCTTCGCGGACAAAACGGCAGGCTGTCAAGTGCATCTTTTAAAGCATTTATTACACCGGGATTCCGGTATCCGATCTGGTGCAGATTATTCCCGTGAAAATCCATGTACCTGTTTCCTTCGATATCCTCGATATAAATACCGTTGCATTCTTTTAAAACATTCAGACACGGAGTTGACAATGCCTGGTGAATGAAATATTGCCTGTCTTTATCAATGAGGTCATTGACCTGTATTGACAAATTTTTATACCAATCCGCCCGTTCTCCGGTAACATTAATATCTCCTTCCCGGTATGGCGAGGATGAATCTGAAAATCCGGTCTTTATATCAATTTGCATCTTGTTTATAATCTGTTCCTTATTCATTAATCAGTACGATTCAGCAGGATGTTCTCCGTTCATGATGCGTCCGTGGATCTGATCAATAATGGGTAAACAATCCCATATCCCCTCGGCAACATAATGAGCCCCGGCATCCTTAAAACGTTTTTCGGCAGCACTCAGCCTTGACTTCAGATCACTGATACCGAGTGATTCTGTTTCTTCTTCCGTTAACCCGATCTCATTTCCCGAAAGCGTAAGGCCTATGGTCCACATACCTGCATTGATCCCCTCCAGGATATCGGCTACGGTATCCCCTACTTTTATCATTTGCGATAAAGGAAATACATCGAGAATCAGAGCATTTAGGTAGCACATGTACGGGGCAGGCCGGCCGGTTTTCACATCGGAGGATGTAACAACCGCATCCGGCATAAAGCCATACGAGGCAGCGGCCTGAGTGACATGTTTCATGATCGGCTCAACATAGCCTGTGGTCGTTCCGACTCTGATCCCGCTCTTTTGCAACTCCTTCAGCGTATCAACAGCACCGTCAATAGGTTTTGCATACTCGCCAGCTATGGCTGCCATAGAGGGCTCAATATCACGATATATGTTTTCTTCATCCTCCGGAGATGGATCTTTTCCATAGTGTTTCAGCCACTGCTCCCGGACAGATGACAGTTTAAGCAACTCTTTCACATGATCCCTTTTCGAAAGTCCCATCGGACCCCTGGCTTCAGCGATGCTGATGTAAATATTACGCGATGAAAATACATCGACAAAAACCTTTGCCGGAGCCATACACCCGTAATCGACCGTTGTTCCCGCCCAGTCGAAAATGACTGCTTTCACACCTGTTCTGTTGTTCATCATCATTTGAATTGTTCTGTTATTTTTCCATTGTATATTCATCGGTCACCTGTCCTGAAAGATCAATTGCTTTCACCTGCAACCTGTCGTTCCTGATCATTATCGAAGCAAAAAGATGTTCCTTAATGACCGTATCCATCACAGGGAATGGGTTCAATGCGTCCGGTTCGATATTCCCTCCGCCGGTACCGCATATTAAAAGCAAAGTCGACTTCCCGGGATATTCAATCAGTTTCCTTTCGTAATCGTGTGTGTGTCCGCACAATATCAGGTCTGTGTTATACCGGGGCGCCAGGCTGTCGGTCAGTTCCCTGATCATCGGCGCACCGGTATATCCGGGCCAGCCTTGGGTGTAAGGTGGCTGATGTACGACCAGTATTCTCCATGCAGCTTCACGCCAGTCTTCGGAGTCCATCTGACGAATGAGCCACCGGTACTGATCGCTTGTGTCGGGAATGGACAAAGGGAATTCCATGTTGGCATCGATCCCTATGACGGCTACCGGCCCCTGCCGGTGAAAGTAATAAGGGCGATCCGGACCGGGAGCGGCGTATTTCAGGTAATTTTCGGCCCGAAGATGGGTATAATAGCCGTCGTAATCATGGTTGCCTGCAATAAGCAGACATTGTGCCGAAGCACCGGCAGGCACGAGCGCACTGCTGAAATTACGGTATTGCCATCTGTCGGATCCCTGTGCTACCAGATCCCCTGCACCGATGACCAGGCCGGGGCCGGTCCTTTGCATATGCTGTGCCAACCGGGCAAAAGTTTCCCATCCGCCCTGACTGTCTGCAAAAAAAGCAATGCTGAGGCTGTCGTTTTCCTGAATAGCGGGAATATTGTATACTCCGGTGTAAGTCAGGTTACTTTTTATCTGGTAATAGACCGGATCATCGACGGGTTTCGGGAGTTTCATGGAAAAGAAACCATCTCCGGAAGTGAGGGCAACGGCAGATGAATAGGAAAGGCTGTCATTGCCCCAGCGGAATTCACATTCTCCGGCACCGGCGAATTCCCATCTTAATACCAATGAATCCTTTGATGCAGGTGTTACCAGCGGCCCCGCTATCAGCAGGGGATAATCCGAAAAGACAGAATCCAGTTCGCTTCGCCAGGTATTGTTGTGAAAATCAGGACCCGGATCGGAAAGGTTCCTGTTGAGTAACTCATCGTCAGCCAGCAGCAGGTATTTTTTGATCAGAAGCCCTATGGTATTTTGTTCCGCGGCCGATCTCAGAAACCTGTTATAGTCCTTTTCTCCGGCTATATAAAGTCCTCTCAGTCCCCCTTGCATTGCCTGATTCAATACCCTGACGGTTATTTCCTGCTCATCCCCGGAAGGCGCTATCCTGTACTTGTCGGTTCCGACAGGTTTCCTGAGTGAATCGTTGATGAAAAGCTGTGCCCCGTCATCAGCGTTTACCAGCAGAATAACAGATGTATCCGTACGAATGGAGAACCGGTACCAGATCGCCGTATAAGGAGCGGGAATACGATGCGGAAGTTCCACCTTATCAGCAAACAACTGTTTTTCCGGAACAGAAGTTCTGAGACCGGTATCGTCACCTCTGTACATAACCGGACTGACCTGAAGAGGTTTCCATATCTCTTCGCGGAAATTTTCCGATTGGGCTGTCAGGGAAACATATTGTTCATACAGGGGTTCTTTGGAAAATAATTCGTACTGTTCCCGGAATGTGGGCTTTTCGTAATATTCAGACTGACAACAGGACAAAAAAACAAACAGCACCAGCAGTCTGCCCGCTTCCGATAGCTGTTTTCCATTGTGTGTTTTCATCATTTCAGTTATTTTTTCAATTGCAGATAATCAATCAGATTACCCTGAAGGTCATACACATCGAGTCGCATGGTATTTTCCAGCAGGTTGACGATCATGTAATGGTACCCTCTGAATGCTTTGGCATTGAACCATGCCCTTTCAGGGGCAAAATCCTCCGGATTGCCTCCTGCCCCTCCGCTGACTATGTAAATGGTTCCGCCGGCTAAGCTTATGTTCCCTGAAAGCATCGGATAAGAGCGTTCATAAACATGCAGGTGGCCTGAGAAAACAATATCTACCTTGTGTTCTTCTGCCAGGGCAGTAATTTCGCGCAGGACGGTATCTCCCCAGTGATGATCACTTGTCCAGGAATTCCCGTAATCATTTTCATCGGAAGACCAGGGAGCATGATGCATGGCAAGAAATTTCCATTTGGAAGCGGAATTGTTCAATCCTTCCTCTAACCACCGGTATTGTTTGCCATTTTTCCCGAGCTCTTCGGGAACATCCGAATGCAAAACAAAAAAGTCCGCATCTCCTTTAGTAAACGAGTAATATCCTCCTGCCTCATCTCCATAATCATGGTACCTGTTGAACCAGTACAGATCACCTTCTCCATTGCCGGCTGCGGGAAATACCGGAACACGCCCGGCAAGTGCTCCTATCCCTGAAAAATATTCATAAAGCCACTGGTATTTGGCATTTTCTTTTCCTCCGTCGGTCAGATCACCCAGAATGACCACAAAATCTGGCCTCTCTCCCCAGATCTTGCAGGCTATTTGATTATTGATGAACGGACGCGATTCCGTATCGCCGATAATGGCAAAACGGATAGATCCCGGATGTTCACCGGAGGTTACAAAAGTTGAAACAGAAGTTTCAATTTCTTCTCCTTCCCGGTTTGTTGCTTTTACACGATAATAGTACTTTGTACCGGCATCCAGACCGGTCAGTCTGTGCGTGTGGATCCTATCTTCCGGGAATGATCTGCATTCGGGGCTGCCGGCCTGCTTTCCATAGCACAATTCAGCTTTCGATGATACATTGGTCTCAAAAGAGATCGCAACAGAGGAATCCGTGGAACAATGCAGGTAAGGCCTGCTCACAAAGAAAAATTTCTCGTTCCAGATAAAACTTCCGGATAGTACCTGGTCTTTCCTTTTTTCAAATAGTTCCACCGGATCAGGCATGTCCCGGGGTTCGATTACTGATATGTATTTCAGGAGATTCCCCAGTTCCATATAAGGTTCCTCATTAAAATATTCCACGATATTCAAACCTGAAAATGCCCCCGTAACCGGTTGAAGTGTTTCAACCGGTTTCCCGTTGCAAAAGATTGTAAGTCCGGAATTGCGGAACTGCAAACACAAATGTGTCCAGTAACTTTCAAACTGATGAAGCGGTATAAAATCAAGAACGCCACGATCTGAGCCGGTAACCATCTGTTTCCCGTAATAGCCCAGATAATGATCGTTCCCGGAAGATACATATCCGGGACTTACCAGAAAACCAACATCCCGGTTTACATGGTCCAGAACGATGAGTTCCATGTAAAAATCAGCTTCCGACGGTACCGTGTCATCAAACGTTATGTGCCTTACAGAAGTTGGCACCATGTCTTCAATTCTCACTTCAGGTAATACCTTATACACATGCGACCTTTTATTTGTCAAATGATCTTCGGATGCATTCCCGGGCAGGTTGTACTGCGGGTGCGGATATTGCTCAAAAAATACTTTTCCCTGAGCATGACAATGCAAACGCATCAACAGAAGTATTAAAAAAAAAGCTGCTTTTTTCATTGTTTGTTCCCAGGTAAAGAAAAGAGGTGAAGGCAGCACCTCTTTTCATGTTGACCAATTAAAATACCTATAGATTTACTCCCCTTCTATGGCCTTCACAAAAATTTCGCGCGAATCCGACAGTGTATTATCAGCTGTCAGATTGATCCTGAGATACAATGTATCACCGGCAGCAGGCATGTTTACTTCAATGGAATCATTATAAGCAAGTGCATGAATGTTTTGGTGTGTAACCAAAGACATATAATCACCCGAAAAATTTGTTTTGGATAACAACTCCATTTCCGAAATCGCGTTCATATAAGTGTTTCCACCATAATTGAATTCAATTGTACTGCCTGCAGCAGCCTGTGTCGGGGCATCCATCTCAGAGATCGAAGAAACCACATTCATGTCGAATGGCCACCTCATAGTAATGCCATCGACATTGGCAAGGACATGCAGGGAAGCAACTGTCAGGTCAAGCTTTTCACTGGCTTTGGCTACCTGCTTTAGTTCCGAACCATCCGTGCTTAAAATTCCTTCGCCGTTACTAACGGAAACAGAAGTCAGGCCCGCAGTATAACCTTCGTTGTTCTGAACTTCAACATCGACCTGTGTTGATACTTTACCACCATTGATGTCATTTACTTTCACGATGAAATCAACATCATCGACATAAGTAATTGTAATATCGGCGGGATGAGGATCGAGCTGGACAAGGACCGGAGCTTCGGTACCCGGATCAGCACCCTGTTTTTCACAGGATACGAATGAGACCGCAAGAACCGCCAAAGCTATATTTAAGTATTTCAGTGTTTTCATTTTCAGTGCTTTACATTTATAATTTTAATATTCTATTTTACCTTCCTTCCCACCATACCCTGTTTTCATAGCGGTCGCTGCCTTGCCACTGACGTTGCAACGCTTCACTCAGATTGTCACCATTCAGCGCCTGTTCATCGGAAGGATAGGAATAGCGACTGGGATAAACCGGTAACTGGGCATTGGGTCCCGGCTTTATCACATCGGGATAACCAGTTCGCTTAAAATCATTGAAGCTCTGGTAATCGTTATAGAAAAGGGCAAGCCACTTTTGTGTAATGATCGTCTCCAGGTTCCCGTCATAAGCAACACCGTTCCTTGACAGGTAACCGGCAGGCATTTCCACACCCCAGTAGTCGAAAGATGCCTGAACACCGGCTTCATAATGATCTGCGGCATCGCTCAGCCAACCTCTCTGACCGGCTTCGGCAAGGATAAACTCAACCTCTGCATAGGTCATGATTATCCCTTCCATGTTGTTTGGTGAAAAATAAAAGAAGTCCATATTGAATTTGGAAAGAAAGGCATCTCCTCCTTTGTAGGTATAAGCCACTCCATCCACCAATCCGTTCTTCATTCCCGACCATACAGGATTTTCAGAGTCGGCCGAATTTGGAGTGGGGTCGAACCATGCCTGTAAACGAGGGTCATCAAAATCTTTCAGTACTCCTTCAACTGTCTCACTCATACGGTATTCATTATATGAACCAACGCGATACCCCGAGGCTTCGGCCAGCGGGTGAGTGTTTGGTTGTGAAGACAGGTAAGTGAGTGTTGCATTGTGTGAATTGTCTTCAAACACCGGGTATTTTGCAGGATCGTTCACGATCAGGCCAATCCCTTCCTGTGCCAGGGATGGCTTAACATTGGATAACCGCATGTACACCCTTAACCGGAGAGAATTCCCAAAACGGTGCCAGGCATCAAGGTCCCCATCATAGATCAGATCGCCTTTTATATTCGGGAGATTGGGCTGACCAAGGTAATTATTTGCTGAATCAAGCTTTTCGATCAGCCTGTTGTAAATACTTTCCTGGGTATCGTATTCGGGATAAATAATTCCTCCACGGCCCTTACCGGCATTTTCATATGGCACATCGCCCCACATATCGGTAAGGATCTGTCCTATCCAGGCATCCAGGATCAGAGCACAACCTGCATAACTGGGATTATCTGTTTCCTTTGCATTGGCCAGTAAAATTCTCGTATTTTTAATGGAAGTATACATTTCATTCCAGGTCCCTGAATTACTGCCCCACTCAAACTGATCAAACGCAGTAAAAACAATCCGTGCAGCATATTGAGACATCAGGTTAGCCTCACTCCAGGAATCTTCAACAAGGGTATTTACGGGATCCTTGCAAAGGGCAGTTAAGATCAGTTCGGGATTACGTGAAATATCAGATGCCACATTCGGGTTATCATTCATATCACCGAACATTTCTTCTTTATCGCATGCCACAAAGAGTATTGAATGGATCAATAACACAAGCAGCCATTGAATTAAATTTTTCATGATTGTCTTATTTAAAAGCATTATTGAAATCAGAATTTAAAATGTTATATTGAGGCTGAATCCCATACTTCTCGTTGAAGGAAGCGACATATCCTCAACACCCGGTATTATCTGTCCGCTTCCGTTGTAAGATATTACTTCGGGATCGCCGTGATTAAATCGTGTCCAGAGCATCAGGTTACGACCGACAAAGGCAATATGGGCCGATTCGATGAAGTTGTCGGTAAATAATTTTTTGGGTAATATAAATCCCAGCTTTACCTCACGCAATTTCACATAGGAAGCATCATACATACCCTGGCTTTCATTCTGACGCTTGTATCGCTTATTATGATAAGCAGAAGCTTCGACAACAACATCATTGGGAACATAAGGCTGATCAGGATCAAGTACCGGTATACCACTTCCGTCCAGCACAACTTGTCCGTTCTCATTATACAGGTAATTTTCCCTGACACCTTCACCGATCATCCCGGTCTCCCTGCCGACTACGGTCTCTTCAATGTTTCCTGATGTAGCGGCGATCAGGCGGGTAAGTGATATGAGATCACCTCCTTTTTTCCAGTCGAATAATATGCTGAGTGTAATGTTTTTGAAACGAAAATCATTAGCAATACCCATCATAAAGTCGGGATTGTAATTTCCGAGCAGCCGCAGTTCCCCGTCTTCCACAGGAAGGCCGTCACGCCAGATGATCTCGCCGTTTTCGGTTTCCAGGAAGCCTGTACCGTACATATCTCCCATTCGTCCGTCCGGACGGGCGATCAGAGTAATGCGGTTGTCAGCAATAACATACTCATCGATACCTTCGGTCAGTTCCTCAACCATATTGGTATTTTTTGAGAAGTTCAGGTTCACGTTCCAGCTAAATCCGCTGGCCGTGCTGACAGGCATTGCGGTAAAGATGAATTCGATCCCTTTGTTGGATATACTTCCGGCATTGATGATCTGTTTGGTATATCCTGACGTGTTCGAAAGGGAAATAGCAAGGATCTGGTTTTTGGTATTTTCACTGTAGTATGTAAAGTCAAATCCCAGCCTGTTCCTGAAAAACCGGATATCGGCCCCGAGTTCCCACGATGTTTTAATTTCCGGTTTCAGATCTTTATTGGAAATTGTGGAAGACTCGTAAGCTGTGAGGTTGTCTCCGAAGGGAACTCCAAAATTGTAAAAATCGGTGATCCTGTACGGATCGGTATCATTACCCACCTGCGCCCAGCCGGCACGCAATTTAAAAAACGAGAACGGGGCCGGCAGATCCACCATTTCACTCAGGATACCGCTGATCGATACAGAAGGATAAAAATACGAGTTGTTTGCCTTTGGCAGGGTACTCGACCAGTCGTTTCTTCCTGAAAAATCAAGGTAGATCATTTCCTTATAACCTAACTGGGCATACCCGTAAAGACTGTTAATCTGTTTTTCCGAGCGATAGAGCTGAGCTTGTAAAGGAATATCGGTATTTTCAAAGGTATATACATCGGGGATGACCAGTTTGTTATTGGACAATGCATGAAAATGGTCTTTCTGTTTCATGATATTGCCACCGAAATTGGCAATCAGCTCCCAGTTGATCCCCAGTAC
The DNA here is from genome assembly GCA_050049665.1 of Bacteroidales bacterium. Classification (GTDB taxonomy): domain Bacteria; phylum Bacteroidota; class Bacteroidia; order Bacteroidales; family UBA10428; genus UBA10428. Next base: position 9,653 of record JASFVU010000016.1, read on the forward strand.
CTTTTTATAGGAAACCAGAAATTCAGTATTTATTTCCGTGAATTTTATTTTGTCTTCGCGATACTGGCCGTTAGGAAAGCGCTGGGTGCTGTATGCCCGTTTTATCTGGCGAAGCTCGTCATAAAAGTCGGTTCCCGATTTGACCATCAGGGTCAGGTCGTTTGTAAGATCATAGGCTACCGATACATTGCCTATGATGCGGTCTTTGGATAACCCGTTCGTATTTTCATATGCATTGAAATACGGATTATCATGGTAATTGTAATTGTAATTGTATTGCTGAAATCCTTCCAGTCCGCGCTGCCAGTAATCTTTCAGGCTTTCCGTATTGATCTGCATACCATACCACGTGAATAAATACATGATGCTTTCCGTTCCGTAACTGTTTGCGTGGCGGTGATCACTCTGAGAATTAATATAGTTGACGTTCGTTCTGACATGCAACCTTTTGGTCAGATCGTATCCCGCATTTATATTGACCGAGTTTCTTCTCAGATCCGTATTGGGTACGATCCCCTTGTTGTTAAAATTTGTAAGGGAAACACGAAAATCACCTTTATCGTTACCTCCGTAAAAAGCAAGGTTATTGGTAAACGTGGTGCCGGTTTCCATGAAATCCTCCACCGGATCACCATGGTGTACCCATGGCGTTGGGGTGATCTCCCCTCTCCTCTCCAGATCAACACCGGAAGAGCCGAGCTGGTAGCTAAGTCCGTGTACATCTCCTCCCCGGAGGCCCATGGAGGTGGGACTGTCGAATTGAGGAAGCTGCAAAATCGTTCCTACGGTTTGGGGAACTCCTGCAAATTCACCGTTTTCATCCAGCATATCTTCGGTTACGATCATATCCAGCCTTGGGCCCCAGCTTTCGTCAACACCATCGTAAACACCGCTTCCATATCCGTCTTCAAAGGCAAACTCACCGTTTTTTCCCTGGCCGTAAAGACTCTGGTAATCGGGATATGCAAGAAGTGTTTCCCATGTTCCCGTAAGGGTATAGCTGACACCGATCCCTTTCTTCCCTTTTCCGTTTTTTGTATTGATAATGACAACACCGTTGCCGGCACGCGATCCATACAAAGCTGCTGCATTGGGTCCTTTAAGAATGGATATTGACTCGATATCTTCCGGATTTATTTCTGCAATGCCATTGCCATAATCCAGTTCCATATTGTCTGCTATGCCTGAGTTGCTGCGCGTATCTGTCGCATTTCTGACAGGAACCCCGTCAACAACGAACAAAGGCTGATTATCACCGGAAATAGAAGATTCTCCGCGGATAGTTATCCTTGACGACGAACCGGCTCCGGTATTCCCATTTGTAATATGGACCCCGGCTACCCTGCCATTCAAAGAATTTACCAGGTTGGCTTCCCGTGCTTCGGACAGCACGTCGCCTCCCACCTCTTCCATAGCATATCCAAGCGTCTTGATTTCCCTTTCAATACCAAGCGCTGTTACAACTACTTCATCCATTTCCTCAATGTCCTGACGAAGGGCGATCTCTGTCAGACCTGATGAAGCACTGAACTCTTCAGAGATATACCCGATGAATGATACAATGATTATCCTGCCAGACTCAACATCTGTCAGTTTGAAATTTCCATCCACATCTGTCACAACACCGGTGTTGGTGCCTTTAACAACAACAGTGGCCCCTACAAGGGGTGTTCCGTCATTCGCATCGGTCACTTTCCCGGCAACATCAATTTGCTGTCCGTATAAACAAGTGGAAAGAATAGTCAAAAACGACAAAACCGGGATAATCCGTCTCATTATCCCGATCTTTAAGGTACAGTTTCTTTTCATTTCGATAAATTTTGGAATTACGTTTTTATTCGTTCCAAAACTATCATGTGTTTGTTAGGCTAATGATTCAAATGATTTACTTTTTTATTAGTTATGTTATGGAGTCGTTATCAATCTTCAGTTTCTAAAGTTTGCTTAACATACGCCAAGCCTTAATAAGCGTTATAAACATCATCGGTTTACGGAAATTTCAGAATTTTCTAATCTACAATTAAGAGATACATAAAATAGACATAAACTCATCTTAATATACAGCGAACAAAGCTGTAATACTTTTGTAACCGAACTTAAATCCTTTCTGCTCACTCATGTTCAATAAAACAATTGTTGTGGTCGATGACGAATCAGATATTCGTGAACTGCTCGATTATAATCTGAGTCGTGAGGGATTCAATGTGAAAACATTTTCCAATCCCATAACTACCATTGATTATCTTCAGAAAAATGATACGGATATTATTTTAAGTGACTGGCTGATGCCGGTGATGGACGGACTGGAATTTTGCCGCAGGCTGAAAATGAACTCTAAGTTCAAAGATATTCCTCTTATTATGATCACCTGTAAAAGCGATGAGACCGATATAGTTACCGCCCTTGAGGTAGGTGCGGATGACTACCTGATCAAACCATTCAGGATCAAAGAATTGATCACAAGGGTCAAAAAACTGATCCGTAACAGAGATGAAAACTTTCAGGATAATTTCGGTGAAAACCTGAATGCAGATAAAGCAGAAAGTAACCGTTCAAAACCGATTCAGAGAGGCTCTCTGATAATCGATGCGGAGAACTATATTGCCAGAATTGAAGGGAATTTGATGGATCTTACCGTATCTGAGTTCAAATTACTAAAGGCCATGGCATCCAAACAAGGTAAGGTTTTTACCAGACTTCAACTCATCAATATCCTGAACGGGGACAATTATCTGGTAACGGACAGAACCGTGGATGTAAAAATTGTCAGCCTGAGAAAAAAGCTCGGAACATACCATTTTTATATTAAAACCATCCGTTCGGTAGGGTATAAATTCGATGAAAACGGAAATTAATGATCCCTGCCATGGAAATTTAATGAATATTTAGAAATGAGATAAGAACAAGTTAATATTCCGGACCGACATTTGCTCATAAAACCAATCAATAACTGAATATGAAAAGAATATTGTTTATTTGCATTCTGGTAAATCTCATTTATTTGGCAGAAGCTAAAAAGGGAAAGGAGCCTTCTGAAATTGAAGGCAAAGATAAAACTGCAACAATTCTCGTACTTGGACTTGATAAGGGAGATATCCAATCCAACTATTATATGACGGAAGACATTGCCAGGGGAATAAAAACCAGTCTGGATAGTCTTGAAATCGCTTACAACGAAGCTTTAATAAATAAACTGAATTCTTCGAGCAAGAGCAATTTCAATTATGTAACAATTAACGATATCAACGTAGACAAAAAAAACCTGAACCATCTTTTCACCCGGTCAGGAGCTGATTACATACTGTCCTTTGAGAAACTGGAAGTGAACTGGAAAGGTGAACCATACGATATATTGTTTAATATCATTGACTTCAGTCTCTACGACAGAGATGCCGATTCGCTGGTGGACGGACAATCTTATTATGATGTCTCCGAACTTACTCCTTTCAGTCAGATCGAAAAAAAATTACAGAGAATGGCCGATAAGATAGCCTTGCAGGCATCTAAGGCGATTGAATAGAACCTGTGTTAAGTGCAATACCGATAGATTTTAGAATGAACAGTCAGTTTTTACGGATACTGGCTGTTTTTTTTCGTGAGACTCAAATTCCAGGAACGAAGTGAACTGGAATTTGTTAGTCGAACAATCCCGATAGCAGAGCGTATCG
>JASFVU010000337.1:0-4221 GCA_050049665.1 Bacteroidales bacterium
CGAATAACTGATGAAATGAAGATGCTGAAAAGCTAATGGGTTGGTTCATTTACTCAGTTCACCGATTTATCGATTCATCATCTTAATGACTTAGTTGAGTAGCTGATGAGACGATGAGTTGAGGTGACCCTACAATCTAAAGATTTTGATCCGGCACCTAATAACCTACTTGCCAAAAGCTAACAAGCTAATTGCTATGATACCAGTTCACCGATTCCACGATTAAACAGTTAAACAAGACCAGTAACCCGTTCCATAATTGAAATTTATGAATTAATCAGGTTAAAAAAAGAACGTAATTATATATTTTCACAGACGGGATCAGACCCGCAAAGAAAATCAGGGAATGAAAAAATGGAATTACTATACGATCGATTTCAGAAATCATCTGCAACTTGAAAAAAACCTTTCAAAAAACAGTATTGAAGCTTATTTGCACGACATTAAAAGGCTTTTTGAGTTTATCGGTCTGAATTATCAATATAAAGACATTAACTCCGTTAAACTTGGAGATCTGCAGGCTTATATAGGGTGGCTGGCCAGTCTGAATATATCCCCACGTACACAGGCAAGAAACATTTCCTCCATAAAAACCTTTTTCAAATTCCTGGTTTATACAAACCGGATCGAAGAAAACCCCGCTTCTTTGCTCGACTCACCGAAGCTGGGAAGGAAATTGCCCGAAGTCCTGACTGTAACAGAGATCGATCACATTGTCCAGGCAATCGATTTAAGTAAACCCGAAGGACACAGGAACAAAGCCATCATTGAGACCCTTTACGGATGCGGACTTCGCGTTTCCGAACTGGTAGAACTCAGATTAACCGATGTATTCCCGGCCGAAGGTTTTATCCGGGTAAGAGGAAAGGGCGATAAAGAAAGACTGGTTCCCATTGGAAAAACAGCTCTTAACGAGATCAACCGGTACCTTGACTCCTGCAGAAATAAACAACCAGTTGATAAAAAATCAGAAAACATTCTGTTTCTCAACCGAAGAGGGAAAAAATTGACAAGGGTCATGATCTATACCATCATTAAGGAGCTTTCCGTAATTGCCGGAATAGAAAAAAACATAAGCCCGCACACATTCCGTCATTCCTTTGCCACACACCTGGTAGAGGGAGGGGCTGACCTGCGCGCCGTACAGGAGATGCTGGGACATGAATCGATCATCACAACCGAGATCTATACCCATCTCGACCGCGAGTACCTGAGACAATCTATTCTCGAGCATCATCCCAGAAAATAACCTCCGGAATATAATCCTTCGTCAGTCATCACTACACGCCGGAAATGAGTAAAAGTAACTTAAGCAAAATTTCATTTACTGGTGTGCAGGAGTTCAAAATATTTTAGATACCTTTGTGACCTTTCAAAAAAAAGTGTTTGATTTCCAAACTTATAATAACTTAAAAATTTAATAATACGATGTCTGACGTAAAACGTGTTTATACATTCGGCAATAAAAAAGCAGAAGGCAAGGCCGATATGAGAAATCTATTGGGTGGCAAAGGAGCCAATTTAGCAGAAATGAATTTAATAGGTGTCCCTGTTCATCCCGGATTTACCATTACCACTGATGTATGTACCGAATACAATCAAATAGGAAAAGACAAAGTTGTTGAACTGCTGAAAAAAGAAGTAGAAAAAGCAGTAGCACATGTAGAGAACATTATGGGATCCAAATTCGGAGAAGGCGAAAATCCGCTGTTGGTCTCCGTTCGTTCAGGGGCCCGTGTATCCATGCCGGGGATGATGGATACGGTCCTGAACCTGGGATTAAATGATACCGCTGTTGAAGGCATTGCAAAAAAATCGGGAAATGATCGTTTTGCATGGGATTCATACCGCCGCTTTGTACAAATGTATGGTGACGTTGTCCTGGGAATGAAACCGGAATCCAAAGAAGATATCGATCCATTTGAAGAGATCATGGAAGAGGTAAAAGATGCGAAAGGTGTTCAAAACGACACTGATCTGGATGTAAGTGATCTCAAAGAACTTGTTGTTAAATTCAAGGCCGCTGTTAAAAAGCAAACAGGTCATAATTTCCCAACTGATCCGTGGGAACAATTGTGGGGGGCTGTATGTGCTGTTTTTGACAGCTGGATGAATCCAAGGGCTAATTATTACCGGGCAATGAACCAGATACCGGAAGAATGGGGAACTGCCGTAAATGTACAGGCCATGGTATTTGGCAATATGGGAAAGAATTCAGCGACAGGTGTCGCATTTACCCGTGATGCCGCTACAGGCGAAAATATTTTCAATGGTGAATATCTCATTGATGCCCAGGGAGAAGATGTCGTGGCAGGCATCAGGACGCCCCAGCAGATAACAAAGGAAGGATCCCTTCGCTGGGCGAAACTGGCCGGAATATCAGAAGAAGAAAGAGCATCGAAATACCCGTCCCTGGAAGAAAATATGCCCGAAGCATACAAAGAACTGAACGAAACACAGAATAACCTGGAGAACTACTTTAAAGATATGCAGGACCTTGAATTTACCATCCAGGACGGTAAATTGTGGATGCTGCAAACCAGGAACGGAAAACGGACTGCTGCAGCGATGGTAAAAATTGGCATGGACATGGTACGTGAAGGCATGATCGATGAAAAAACGGCTGTTCTTCGCCAGGAACCTAACAAACTGGATGAATTGCTGCATCCTGTATTTGATAAAAAAGCCATTACAAATGCCAATGTGGTTGCAAAAGGGCTTCCTGCCTCTCCGGGTGCCGCAACCGGACAAATCGTATTCCATGCGGATGAAGCAAAAAAATACCCGACAACGATCCTGGTACGTATTGAAACTTCACCTGAAGACCTTGAGGGTATGGATATTGCAAAAGGCATTCTGACGGCGCGTGGCGGAATGACATCTCATGCAGCGGTTGTTGCCCGGGGAATGGGGAAATGTTGTGTGTCAGGTGCCGGGGAATGTGTGATCAACTACAGGGAAAGAACCCTTACAGCAGGAGGAAAAACCTTTAAAGAAGGCGACTGGATCTCACTCAACGGTACGACCGGTGAAGTTTACGAAGGAAAGATCTCAACAATTGATCCTGAATTAAGCGGTGATTTCGGAGAAATCATGAAACTTGCCGACAAATACCGTAAACTCAAAGTACGTACAAATGCCGAAACCGAGCGTGATGCCAAACAGGCTCGTTCATTTGGTGCCGAAGGCATTGGTCTCTGTCGTACCGAGCATATGTTCTTTGAAGGAGAACGCATCAAAGCCATGCGTGAGATGATCCTCTCAGATGACGAAGAGGGAAGACGCAAAGCGCTCGCAAAATTGCTCCCTATTCAGCGGAAAGACTTCTCCGATGTGTTTGAAGCGATGGAAGGATTGCCTGTAACCGTGCGTCTGCTTGATCCTCCTTTGCATGAATTCGTACCTCATGAAGAGGAAAATCAAAAGGAAATGGCCGATGAAATGGGTATTTCGGTTGAAAAAGTAAAACAGAAAGTAGAAGATCTGCATGAGTTTAATCCCATGCTTGGACACAGAGGGTGCCGATTGGGAAATACTTATCCTGAGATCACCGAAATGCAGGCAAGGGCCATTATCGAGGCTGCTCTGGATCTTAAGAAAAAGAATGTAAGTGTTCTGCCCGAGATCATGATACCGCTGGTAGGTACGGTAAAAGAACTTAAAATCCAGGAAGAAATTGTACGTTCCACTGCCGATGCTGTTTTTTCAGAAAGAGGAGAAAAGATCGACTACATGGTGGGGACCATGATCGAGATCCCCCGTGCTGCATTGACCGCCGATGAGATTGCTGAAGTAGCAGAGTTCTTTTCATTCGGAACCAATGACCTCACCCAGATGTCATTTGGCTATTCGAGGGACGATGCAGGCAAATTTCTACCCATCTACCTCCGGAAAGGGATCCTGAAAAACGATCCTTTCCAGGTATTGGATCAGAATGGTGTCGGTCAGCTTGTGGAAATGGGAGTCCGTAAAGGACGAAGCACCAGAGAAAATCTGAAAGTCGGAATCTGCGGTGAGCATGGTGGTGAGCCGTCATCGGTAGAGTTTTGTCACAGGGTAGGTATGAACTATGTAAGTTGTTCTCCTTTCCGTGTGCCTATTGCCCGTCTTGCTGCCGCACAAGCTGCATTAAGATAATGCTGGTCAAAATTACTTTATCCATCAGACCCCTGCTGAACGGCGGGGGTTTTTTGTTTGTTTATCAAACAATTCAATAACAGT
>JASFVU010000339.1:0-4220 GCA_050049665.1 Bacteroidales bacterium
GATCGGCCGGATGATGTAACCGTCTCTGCGTTTTACATGTCTGGCATTGGTAACGCTGATGTCTACCTTATCGGGTTGTACTCCTGCAACTGAAACATCTACAGGATTATCAACCCCCAGAAAGAAAACATTCATTTTTGTAGGGGCAACAGTGATTGAACCTTCTGCTACCAGGTATTCTCTTTTGAAGGGTTTTACTATCGTACCCGAAGGGCCGGTCATTTCAATAATTCCACCCCAGTATTTTGTTCCGGTTGATGTACCGGACATAGTATAGATGCCTTTGCCCGATCCTTTTTCAACCGGGATGGTTTTGTATTCGAGTCCTTCACGTCTGGTATATTCCCATGTTTCACCGTCATCTGCCAGTACGGAATCATAGGGATTTGAATTCTCCGTAACATGAATTACCGGGAGTGCCGTTGTATCACTTGCGGCAATGAATACTTCAGCCTGATACGGGTTCCCTTTGATAATATAGTTAGAATTCGGGATTACCGTTGCTTTGAGCTGATTAAATTTAAATGATCCTGCATCAATCTGATTATAGAGATATTTCAGGGCTTCGGATTCAGCATTTTTTACATTGATCTGAATGCCTGACAGAATGGTGAGAACACCGGCAAGGGGGGAATCAAGAAAATGATCTGTTTCCCAGGTATTCCCTTCTAGTTTGGATAATTCATCTTCTTTTTTGGGCTCGGTATTCAGGCTCGATTCGATGGATTTTCTAATGGCATCGGCATTAGGTGATTTTACAATGGAATCGATCAGGAAACTTCTGAATGCTTCGATCTTTTCACGAAGTTCCCTGCCTGCCCGGTCGTTGTTGTCACCGATCATGATATAACCGGGAATTTCCGTGTTGTCTTTTGCATCAATTTTTTCTACATCGATTTCCCTGCCTTCAATGGCTTCGGGATCTTCTCCTTCAGCCTCTATTACCATTTCGATTTTTTTATCCTGAATAAAATTTACAATTTCTTTTGCCTTTTCCTGAACAACAAGGGCTTTGTTCTGCCAGGGGCCAACTTTTGTAGGGTTTAGTTCATATTGTGCTGCAAAATCAGCAATGTATTTATCGTTTGCTTCTACAAGTGTTTTTAGTGTACTGACCAGTCCGGTATCCAGAACTGAAAAAGCATCAAGGACTTCTTTTGACACATTTAGCGCGAGCAAGGCCATAAGCACCAAATACATCATGCCTATCATTTTTTGTCTCGGAGTTTCTTTACCGTGAGCCATAGAATAAAGATGTAGTTTGCCAGGTTTATTGTTTTGTTAATACATCCATTGTGGAAAGCATATTTCCATAGATTGAGTTCAGTGAAGCAATGCTTTCTTTTAATTTGGACATTTCTTTTTTATATTGGTCAGTTTCTTCGACAGACTCTCTTAGGTTTTTGATCATCGACTGCAGTCCTGAATAAAGTTCCGTTGCCCCTTTCATTTGACTCTGACTATCACGTATTTGTGTTTCATATACTGCATGCAGTTCCGAAATACTTTTATTCAGTTTCTGGATCTGTTCTTCATGTTCTTTGCTGCCAAGAGAAATATTTTGTTGCTCTTCCTGAATGGTAGATGCTATTCCCTTATATGAATCGGCAATATCTTCTCCGGATTTAACAATCTTGTTGGCGGCTTCAAAATACGCACTGGTAAGTTTTGTGGTTGATTCTTTGATTGAATCACCTGTTGAAACATACGTTTCACTAAGTCCTCCAACGGAGGATGCTGCTCCTTCAAGGTTATTGACAAATTCCTGAGTGGCAACGGTTGCCTTTGAAATGTCAACAAGGCTGTGTGCTGTTTGATTGAGTTTGTTAAAGCCTTCTCCAAGTTTTGACAGTGCATCGGTATCAACGCCCGACTGGCCCAAAATATCCTCTATTCTGTCAGCCGACCGGCTTCCGCCTTCGACAACCCTGCTTTCTTTGAAATTTTCAATTTCATCGGGGTCAGACAATCCGGCAAGTTCCGGATAGACCAAGGTCCAGTCTAATTCCTCATGCAACGGTTCAAATGCAGAAAAGAAGAAAATAATTGCTTCGGTAACGAGGCCAAGAGTAATAACGAAAGTACCTCCTTTCCAGTGATTAATCTTAAACATTGCACCTATAATCACAACAGAAGCACCCCAACCATAGAGTTTAGCCATGAAATTTCTCCAGCCTGAACTCTGAACTACATCGGTTAAATTGATCATACTTTAGAAAAGTTTTAAGTGATGTGAAAGTAATTTAATTAGTTTAGTTAGCGCCCAGATATGATCTCACACACCTAAACCCAATATAAGATTTTGCAGTATCCTGATATTCATAGGAGCGGGCTCCATTCTGAAGATAATATCCTATATCTTTCCATGATCCGCCACGGATCACTTTCCTTTTTAAAACAGGAGGATCATCAGGCAGGGCGTTGTATTTATAATCAGGATTCAGATCATGCGTAAAAATGTAAGCCGACTCGTCGTATGCACTTGCTGTCCATTCCGCAACATTTCCGGCCATATCGTACAGCCCGTATTCATTTGGCTGGTAAGTTCCGACAGCCAATGTAACAGAACCTCCGTCGTCGATATAATTTCCTCTCAGCGGTTTGAAATTGGCCAGGAAGCAACCTTCTTTGTTACGTGTATAATATCCTCCCCAGGGATACATAGAATGTTCCAGCCCTCCACGGGCAGCGTATTCCCATTCCGACTCCAGGGGCAGGCGATATGAATGAACACCGGGTTGACCGGCCTTTGCAAGAGCATCGTTTAAATAATTTGTTCTCCAGATACAAAATGCCGATGCCTGTTTCCAGGTGACACCGACTACCGGATAATTATCGTATGCCGGATGCCAGAAATAGTGGGTTGTCAGGGGCTCGTTAAAACTGTAGGTAAAGTCTGCTATCCAGCATAATGTGTCGGGATAAACATTTACCATATCACGGATAATGAAATTCGAGCGGTCCTGAATCTCTATTCTCTCACCATCTGCATTTGTAACATATCCTTCATACTTCTTGGTCTGGAAATTGTAGCGGTTGGATTTTTTGGCGGCCTGCTTCATATCTACCCAGAAATACTCGTACATCAGCTTGCGGGTGTCGATTTCTTTCCGTCCGTAAAATCGCTCCTGTTCATTGTAATACAGTTCGCTCAAAACTTCATTGATCTCTTCATCCCTGAAGTCTATTCGTATGTCCCAATTGATATAGGGCGGGTCAATGGGATTTCCGAACTGATCTTCCGAAATTACATAATCGTCAAGAACTTCACCAAGCATTCGTCTCATGATCGAGTCACGAACCCAAAAAACGAATTGCCGATATTCATTGTTTGTAATTTCCGTCTCGTCCATCCAGAACGGATCCACTGTAACAGTCCTGGAATAAGTGTTCTGAGACCATGGGACATCCTGATCATTCAGTCCTGTAGTGTAACTTCCCTGAGGAACGAAGATCATACCAAAGGGATCTGGTTCAAAATACCTTGCTCTTCCGGGAACACCGGTAAGTTCGCCTCCACGATAATTGGAACAACTACTAATAATTAGAACAGCAAAGACGAAACTTAAAGAAATAAGCTTTTTCATAATCAAAGGAATTTATCTGAAATAACTATTTTCTGCTTTAAATCAATACGCTATATAAATTTATGACAATTTTTATAAATATCTAATACTCTTATATTTTTGAGGAGCCTTTTCCACTCCTATTTTAAAACAGTAATTCAACAAAATCTCATGCGTCCCCTGCTGGTATTTCATCATGGTCGTAACCGGAAAATCATAAGAGTATCCGATCTTTAGACCCTCAAATAATTGAAATCCGATCATACCGATCACAGTACCGGCGGTTCTATAGGAAACGCCGCCCCAAAACTTTTTATTGTATGCAACTGTAAGATTAAAATCCATATCTGTTGCAGTGCCATCAGACTTTAAAAGAACTGCCGGCTTGATTTCCCATGCCGGATTGGTTAATTGCATATTGTAACCTGTTGTAACGTAATAATGCCTGTTAAGGTTATACTTTGACTCATTATTCTCACTATTACCTGATGGGGCAATCACCTCCGGATTGTTGATATTCAAGACAGAAGCGCCGAAATAAATATCTTCCCGCCGGTAAAATAATCCTGCTCCGATTGAAAAAGTCATGTCCGCATCGCCACTGGGAATGTTATCGTCAAGGTTTACATCTTCCGATGGCTGCCACTCGGGATC
>JASFVU010000338.1:0-4220 GCA_050049665.1 Bacteroidales bacterium
AATCCCTCCCTGCATTTGAATGTATACTCCATCAAATTGAGCATCATTTTATCATCGTCCACAAAAAAGATCAATTTATCCATTTGGTTTTTTTAGAATGAATGCAGACCAAAAGTTCGTTAATTATACGTGTTTAAATTGAAAAGTTCTATGAAGCTTGATTATTGCACGTATTTCAGTCATCAAAAATAGATATTCTTTGATTAAGTTCAAATTAAGACTTTCATTAACTGTTACGGTCTGTTATTTTATCTCCTCGACAGACAGGAACAGTGGCTGCATTCGGACCGGAACAGTTTAACCTTATCACAACGCTCACGATTCTGTTTTGTGCATTATTTTTATCAGAAGACTTGACGATCCATGCAATTTCGTTAACTTTAATTTAACAGGAAATAATAAAATATTACATTTGTTGATTATTAATATTTTAATAAAAAGATGTCTGAATTAACAGGAGTAGTGACACAGGTTATAGGACCTGTAATTGATATAAGTTTTGAACAATCCGGAGACCAATTACCTGTAATACATGAGGCTCTTGAGATCAGGAAAGAAGAAGACGGTGTGCTGATCGTTGAATGCCAGCAGCACATTGGTGAAAATTCGATCCGTGCCATTGCAATGGATTCAACCGACGGACTTCAACGCGGAATGCCTGTCAGGGCATTGGGAGATCCCATCGTTATGCCTGTAGGTGATCAGATCCGCGGGCGTTTATTAAACGTGACAGGAGATGCTATCGACGGTCTGGGTGCGCTTGACAAACAAAAAGGATACAGCATTCATAATAAACCTCCCCAGTTTGATAAATTATCCACCGAAGCTGAGGTGCTTTATACGGGAATTAAAGTGATCGATCTGCTGGAACCTTATTCAAAAGGAGGTAAAATAGGTCTTTTTGGTGGTGCGGGAGTTGGAAAAACAGTTATCATTCAGGAACTGATCAATAATGTTGCCAAACGATATTCCGGCCTGTCTGTATTTGCAGGTGTGGGTGAACGAACAAGAGAAGGGAATGACCTGCTTCGCGAAATGATTGAATCGGGGGTAATAAAATACGGCGAAGAATTTAAGAAAAGTATGGAGGCAGGGAACTGGGACCTGTCCAAAGTAGATCATAAAATGTTAAAAGACTCACAGGTTACTTTGGTTTTCGGACAGATGAACGAACCTCCCGGTGCCCGTGCAAATGTCGCACTTTCGGGCTTGTCCGTGGCCGAATCATTCCGGGACGGGGATGAAAAAAGTGGCGGACGTGATATTTTGTTTTTCGTAGACAATATTTTCCGTTTTACTCAGGCAGGCTCCGAAGTATCCGCCTTATTAGGCCGTATGCCCTCGGCAGTGGGTTATCAACCCACCCTTGCCACCGAGATGGGGATCATGCAGGAACGTATCACCTCTACTACAAGAGGCTCCATTACTTCGGTGCAGGCGATCTATGTGCCTGCGGATGACCTTACCGACCCTGCTCCGGCTACTACTTTCTCTCACCTCGATGCCACGACCGTTCTGAGCCGCAAAATTTCTTCCCTGGGTATTTATCCGGCAGTAGACCCCCTTGATTCCACTTCCCGTATCCTGATGCCTGATGTTGTAGGAGACGACCATTACCAGACAGCCCAGAGAGTAAAAGAAATTCTGCAGCGTTATAATGAGCTACAGGATATCATTGCCATTCTGGGGATGGATGAGCTTTCCGAACAGGATAAACTGGTAGTACACAGGGCCAGAAGGATACAGCGCTTCCTTTCCCAGCCCTTTCATGTTGCCGAACAATTTACCGGCTTGCCAGGTGTGCTTGTATCCATAGAAGACAACATCAAAGGGTTTAAAATGATCCTGGAAGGTGAAGTGGATAAATATCCCGAAGCTGCCTTTCACCTTGTCGGAACGATAGACCAGGCCATTGAAAAAGGTGATCGCCTGCTTTCCGGAGCAAAATCCAAAAACTGAAAAACTGAAAGATTGTGAACCTCGAAATTATCACACCTGAAAAAACACTTTTCAAAGGAGAAGTCGAGTCTTTAAACGTTCCGGGAAGCAAGGGCCCTTTTACCATTTTGCATAACCATGCCCCCATTATATCCATTCTTGATCAGGGATCTGTAAAAGTACTTCAAAAGGGGAAGGAAGTGGAATTGATACATATTCAAGGCGGCGTTGTAGAGGTGAAAAAGAATAATATCATTATTCTTGCTGATTTAGAATAAATTTAAGGACCTTCGTTAAAACTCGGTTATCACAATGAGGGCAATTATTCCCATACTCATATCGCAGTTTTTTTTTCTTTCGGCCAGGACCCAGGAAAAAGTTAGTTTTTACGCTGATGACAGTTTGAAAATTACTGCTGATCTTTACCTGAAAGATTACAACAAGCCTTTTATCCTGCTTTTTCATCAGGGCGGATCAAGCAGAGGGGAATACAACGAAATTGCTGCCCGCCTGATGAAACTGGATTACAACTGCCTTTCGGTTGATCTGCGTTCGGGAGGTAAAATAAATTATGTGGCCAATGAAACGGCACAACGTGCTGAATTGGAAAATTACCCAAGAACCTTTACAGATGCACGAAAAGATATCGAGGCGGCAATCCGGTACATAAAAAAATTCAATGCCAAACCGGTTATCCTGTTCGGCAGTTCTTATTCTGCTTCCCTCTGTCTGATCATTGCCAATGAAACTCCTGATGTTTCCGCGATCATTGCCTTCAGTCCGGGTGAATATTTTCGTCCGCAAATGATCGTAAAAGACAAGATCAAAGGGTTACAAAAGCCTCTGTTTGTCGCATCGTCTACCCTGGAATTCGATTACATCGAACAGATGTTTGCCGGGGTACAAAAACAATACCTGACCATTTACAAACCTCCAAAAGGGAAAAAAGGCGTACACGGTGCCAAATCTTTATGGCAGGAAAGTGAATCTTCAGATGAGTGCTGGCTTGAACTTTTGTTATTTTTCAAAAAAATCAGGCCAATCTGAAATTGCCCCGGTTATCCATTCAATGCAATGATACATGGTAAAGTTCTTAATCATACGTTTCAGTTCCATTGGTGACATTGTTTTAACGACACCTGTTATCAGATGCATGAAATTGCAAATAAAGGATGCTGAAATACACTTCCTTACCAAGGCAAAATACCAACCGATACTCAGCGCCAATCCCTATATTGATAAATTGCATCTCCTGCACAACAGTATGAATGCATTGACAGAAGAATTAAGATCCGAGAATTTTGATTACATCATTGATCTGCATAAGAACATCAGAACTTACAGAATAAAGCTTTTACTCAGACGCATTTCTTTTTCCTTCAACAAACTGAATTATCGAAAATGGCTCCTCGTAAATTTCAGGAAAAACAAATTGCCTGATACACACATTGTTGACCGGTACATGAAAACGGCGGATGTTTTTTCCGTTGCCAATGATCACAAAGGTCTTGATTACTTCGTTCCTGAAGACACGATGGACACGGCTCCAAAATTGACCGGGGAGTTGCCCGGATCTTATATCGTTGTAGTAGTTGGCGGAGGTCATAATACGAAACAAATCCCACCTGATAAGATCAATGCCATGATCGACCGGCTTACCTGTAATATCGTGTTACTCGGGGGGCCGGAAGATGTTCAGAAAGCTAAACAGATAGAACATTCGGATAAAAAAAATGTGTTTGATCTTGTTGGAAAACTTACTGTTAATCAGTCCGCATTCATCATTAAGAAATCATTGTTAATAGTAACCCCTGATACCGGTCTGATGCACATTGCAGCAGCTTTTAAGAAAAAAATCATTTCCGTATGGGGCAATACGGTTCCGGAATTCGGAATGTATCCCTATCTCCCGCATAAAAACTCCAGACTGTTCGAAGTAAATGGCCTGTCATGCAGGCCATGTTCAAAAATCGGTTTTTCAAAATGTCCCAAAAAACATTTTAACTGCATGAAACAACAGGATTATCAGGAGATCGTAAGCACAATAGAAAGATTTATCGGGAAATGAACTGCCTCGGAGAATCGATCTCGACTCAGGCAAGAGAACTCCTTCTCCGAAGTAAATCTATGAAGGAGAAGGTTGGCGAAGTCAATTGAACTCATTTATCCCGATACGCTCCGCTATCGGGATTGTTCGACTAACAAATTCCAGTTCACTTCGTTCCCGGAAGGATAGTCTTTGTTATTGTAAAATTCAGTTGCCTAAATTGTTACCTGCCGAT
>JASFVU010000340.1:0-4218 GCA_050049665.1 Bacteroidales bacterium
GTATTTGGCGATAGTGTGGGAAATCAGCTTTACTATGCCGAGACTTATAACGATAGTA
The DNA here is from genome assembly GCA_050049665.1 of Bacteroidales bacterium. Lineage (GTDB taxonomy): Bacteria > Bacteroidota > Bacteroidia > Bacteroidales > UBA10428 > UBA10428. Next base: position 59 of record JASFVU010000340.1, read on the forward strand.
TTTTTTCTCTTGCTTCTAACCAGGCGATCGGTATAGTCGGGCAATACATGCTGTTTAAGAATTTTGTTGATCATAACGATATTAAAGGAAAAGAGATTTACCTTGTCTGTACGCCACTTACTTTTAAGGATAACCTCAATCAGAATTTTACATTTAACTATTTCCTGAAACCTTTTTATACTGATATATTTCGTCCGGAGTTATCCGATATGGCAATAAAGCAAATCAAAAAGATCCCATTGTATTGGGCTTCGCAATTTCCGATCATCAAAACGTCTAACTGGTCGACTTTCCCTTCGGCTTCCGTGAATTTTGAGGTTGAGAAGGAGTATTACATATCCGATCTTTCATTGGAATACTTAAAAAGAATGCAATCGCTTGTGGATTCATGCGGCGCTAAACTAAAAATAGTGTCTCCCTTTCTGAATGAAAAAAGAAAAGAATTTGATCCGGGAAGAATGAAAGCACAAATTGAAGAGAACAATCTGAGATCTGTTTTTGGCAATTATCTCGAAGACCTGGAATATTTGCCGGATTCCCTGTTTGTGGACCTGAATCATTATGACAGATCAAAATTTGAGATTATTTATAATCCTTTGGGGATCTGATCCCAGGATGGTGTAGCTTTTGATATTATTTTCAGATCGATTTTTCCGAATGCGGCTGCAATTTCCGAAAAAGAACTCCAGAAACTCCCGTATATTTTTTTTGTTCGTGACAGGCACAGCATATCAACCAGTGCATCCTGTATTCCCTGCTCACTGTTTCTGCTTAATTCTTTATTCTGTTGTGTAATAATTTTTCCAGGAAACAGATCATTTAATTCTTTCTCTACATCAGAAGAATCGGTTGCCAGAAAAAATACCGTGCCGGAATTGGCTTCCAATTCATCGTTCATGGCAGAAATGAACAGTTCCAAAGGACTGTTCTCGATGGAAAGCTTATTATCTGTCCTTCTGATATGTAATCCAACTGTATTTTTTGTGAATTTTTCACTGATCTTTTTTACACGGTTCTCTATTCCGCTCACTGGTCTGAAGAGTGCAAAATCGTTCCCATTGGAGTAAAATCTGTGCTGAGTCTCGATAAAAAGAGAATCGTAATTCAAGAAATCAGTAAAATCATAATCCCCGGTTTTTAGTTTCTTAAGATCATCTTCAAAGATATATTTATCGTAACCGGAAGGTATCCTGACCCCAAGCATTCTCATGATCTTTCTATAGCCATTGATAACTTTCATTCCCAGAGGCGAATTCGAAGAAGCTTTTTCGATCATATGAACAAAATCAGGCAGGATAAAAAGGTCGCTGAATTTACAATTTAAAATATACGTTCTTTCCCAGATTACGGTGATCTCTCTTTTATGCTGAGCAGTTATAGCCAGCAAAGAATCAATGCTTCTGATACGATTCCCTAATCCACCGTAAGTGTGCAATGTTATCATAACAAGAATATAAATTGAAACTCCTTCGGGCTTGCGGCGAGGAAGTTAATTCCGGGCCTTTCTTATATAAAGGCTCTTAATGAGCCACAAAAATAGTATATTCTGAAATAAGTCTTCAATTCTTCTACATAACGATATTTACAGCTATATCTTTTTCAGGTTTATTTTTGCTGATCTGTCGGGTTTAATATGAATGGAAGCATAGTTTCCTGACAGGAGAGGCCCGGGATTCACAATTTTACAATTTCCGATTGAATCAATGCCTGTTCCTTCGTGAATATGTCCTGTAAGACAGAGGACAGGGGTGGATAATTCAATAAATTTTCTTACGGATCTACTGCCTACATGATCGCCTTTGGTCAGGCGATCATTGGTCGTATTGAAAGGAGGCTGGTGGGATACAAATATGACCGGTTTTTCAGAAAAACGGGTTATCTTCATTCCGGTTAACCACTTGTCAGCCTCGTTGTCTGTGAATTCACAGGGTGTATAACCAGGGCATGGAAGGGAACCTCCCAATCCGCAAAACACAAGTCCGCCAAATTCAACCTGTTTCCTATTCAGATTGATTTTTCTTTCACTGAGAAAAACATCCACTTCACTGTAATCACAGTTTCCCGGGACTGCAAGTACTTTATTGTTGTAGTGACAAATGTTCGTGATGATTTGTCCGGCTTCTTTTTCTCTGCCAAAATGAGTAATATCTCCTGAAACCACAATTACATCTGCCAGAGATAATTCTTTCCCTATTTTATGAATCTGTAAATCGGCTCCGTGTATATCGGTAAGGTGTATTATGTTGATTTCCATAATTTAAAATGATAAAGCATAAATATATGACAGGAATTTGCATCAGGCAAGCTTTTAACACACCGGGTTTTTTTAATGGGATAGATTAACTTTGACTGTCAACGGTAAAATAAACTTTGTTATGTTAAATAATATTCTTGTAATAGGTGCCAACGGGAAGGTAGGAAGGTTAATCATAAAGGATCTAGTGGACAGGGGCAAAAGAGTCAGGGGAATGGTAAGAAGTCCGGATCAGGTAAAAGAAATTGAGAGATCAGGAGCCGAAGCTTTTATCGGTGATCTGGAAAAAGAATTCACCAGGGCCTTTGAAGGCATGGAATGTGTTATTTTTACTGCAGGCAGCGGTTCCCATACCGGTCCGGATAAAACGGTCCTTGTTGATCAGCAGGGAGCAATAAAGAGCATAGATATTTCGGGAGATTATGATATTAAAAGGTATATCATGGTGAGTGCCCTGGGGGCTAAGAATCCTGAGCTCAGAAGCAATATCCGGCATTATTACAAGGCTAAAAGGAAGGCAGACGACTACCTCACAGACTCCGGCCTGGAGTATACTATTTTCCGGCCGGGCAGGCTGACGGATGAGGAAGGCACGGGAAAAATTAAAGTATCCGGACAACTCACTGTAAAAAGAACAACAAGGAGGGCTGATCTGGCATTAGCCATTGCAGAGTCCGTTGATCTGACTCAGACTGTGAATAAAATTATTGAGATCCTTGACGGAGAGGATGATGTTGCAGACGCTCTCAGTTCTATCACATAGATATTTACCGGAAACTTATTGCTACGGGAATATTTTTTGTAGCGGATACAAATAAAAGGGAATGCCGGAATTCAGAAAGAATAACCGGCATAATTCCCAAAAAACCAAAACCATGAAAACAAAAAACAAAAATAATGCTAATTGCGGTTAAAAAAACTTATTTTCATAATATATTCATGTCCGTTGGTATTTTTAAAAGATATTTCCGCTTTGTTTGACCATTCTAATTTATTGATTTTAAGCCTTTTAAGTGTAATTCTCTGAATTGTACCGGGTTCTGTGTCAAGGTATGCAATTTTTGGTATGCATTTCAGTACAACAACATAGGATTTCTCGTTTTCCTCCATTCCAATGGCTGCGGTAATGATAAAATTATGCAGCATTGTATTTCCCAGTATGTATTTTCCGCCAATTTCATTTTTGACTACCGAGTGTTTGATCAATTCCATAAAGACCTCATTGTTAAACAGAAGGTTTATTGTAATTTTTACTTTATATAACAGGTCAAACGTACTGTTATTCTCATTCCCGATAAATGATACGGCATTGCTGTAATCAAGATTATTCAGGGTGGCGATATTGCCTGTATGGCCATTCAGTCCGATTTCCTGTTTACCCATCCTTTCGTTTGAACGATCGTTTTTCATTATTGCTCATTTTCTATATTAACTTTCCGGATACATACCGGTTCCGGATCTATTTACTCTTAAGTCTTTTGCATACACTTCCGGTATATGAAAATGATCATACACCCTGATAATTAACAGTATGCAGTTAACCATCAATATGGTACCATTTATAATTGGTTTAGTCAATTATAGAATTGATACCCTAGTAAGGTTTATTGTTGGTTAAATGATGTGGGAGAGAGTGAATTATTACCCAGGCCGGAGTTTTATCAAAAGTCGGGCCGGAAATCAGATCAAGGGGCTAAAAAAGCCTATATCTGATATAAATCATAATATTGATATTAAAAAAACAAATTTATGTTTATCTGTCACACAAAAAAGATATACACAAATAGTTAAATTATGCTCCTTTCCGTCTGAATATCTTTTTGAAGAACCCTCCTGAATCGTCTGTGTAATATTTATTATCATACCCGTATTTAAACGATTCTTTTTTAATATTCAAATCATTAAT
>JASFVU010000017.1:0-13300 GCA_050049665.1 Bacteroidales bacterium
ACAGGATGGTAAAATGCATGTTTTAGTTTTTCGTCCCAAAGATAGGTATTGTGTAAAAATATCAAGCTTCGTAATTTGCAAATGTTGAACGATGGGAATACCTTTGATAGCTTACGAACTTTAGATTTATAGAAGATCTTGTTTAATCCGTTTTATTATATCGAATCCTTCGAATACGGAGTGATCATTCTGCTTTCACTTTCAGCGGTTATCCAGTTGATTTTTCATTTATCCTGTATTTTCAGGCTTAGATCATACCACAAAAAAGAGAAAGTATCGGTTGTTAGTCCGGTATCGGTTATTATATGTGCGAGAAATGAAGAAGAGAACCTCAAAAAACACTTGCCGTCGATCCTGGAACAAAAGCATGAGAATTTTGAGGTTGTAGTCGTAAACGACTGCTCAACAGATGATACGGAGGATGTATTAGGTGAATTTTTAAAGAAGTATAAAAACCTGCGGACTACCACAATTGCACCTGACAGGAAATTTACCCATGGGAAAAAACTGGCCATTACGGTAGGGATAAAAGCGGCAAGGAATGAGTGGCTGGTTTTTACGGATGCCGATTGCCAGGTTGAATCGGAGCAGTGGCTGAACCAGCTGCAGTCAAATTTTACGGAAAGCACCGATATTGTTCTTGGTTACGGCGGCTATAAACAGAGGAAAGGGCTGCTGAACAGGTACATCCGGTACGATACGGTATTAATAGCAGTACAATATTTGTCTATGGCTATTGCCGGAAAACCTTATATGGGTGTCGGAAGAAATCTGGCATACAGGAGATCACTTTTTTTCAGGAAAAAAGGCTTTGCATCACATTATAATCTGCTTTCCGGAGATGATGACCTGTTTGTGAATGAGAATGCGACCGGGAGTAATACGACTGTAGAACTTCATCCTGAAAGTTTTACCAGATCGGAGCCCTGTATCAACTGGAGAGAATATTTTCTTCAGAAAAAGAGACACTTTACAACAGCCACACGATACAAGGCAAAGCAGATTTTTATTTTAGGCCTTGAGCCTCTGACCCGGTTAGTATTTTATTTAACGTTTGTTTACCTGTTATGTCTGAATATTTTCTTCATTCCTACATTGGTGACGGGGGGCCTGAGAATTCTTATCTTCTTTCTTCTTTTCAGATTTGCCGCCCGTCGTTTTCAGGAGAAGAATTTGTTGGTGTGGATTATTATATTTGACATAATTTCATTGTTTATTAATTTTAATGTTTATCTGTCCACTGCATTCAGAAGCAAAAAGTCAAGATGGAAGTAAATACAAATTTATCAGAAAAAGCACAAAGGGATTTTGTATTAGTACAACAGGCTACACAGGGAGATCAGAAAGCCTATGCTGAGTTGATGGGGCGTTATCGCGATGCTATTTATTATATGTTATTAAAGATGGTAAATAATGCAAGTGATGCTGAAGACCTTACGATCGAAGCTTTTGGAAAAGCCTTTAAGAACATACAGCAATACACCCCGAATTATGCTTTTAGTACATGGCTTTTTAAGATTGCAACTAATAATTGCATTGATTTTATAAGAAAGAAAAAAGCAACAACAGTATCTCTCGATCAGAATGATGAAGATACGGAGAAAGCTCCTCAGGACCTTCAGGCTCCTATCCTGGATCCCGAAGAGTCTATGATCAAAAGCCAAAAACAGGTGATGATGCGGGAGATCGTATCAAAATTAAAACCCAGGTACAGAAAATTAATTGAACTCCGATATTTTAAGGAATATTCATACGAAGAAATTGCTGAAGAACTTGAACTTCCTATAGGCACTGTTAAAGCTCAGTTATTCAGGGCCCGCGAACTGCTTTTCAATATTCTGAAGAATACCAGCAAAAGCATGTGATGCTGTTGATCGAAAAGTACTTCCCGTTTCTTTCTGCTGATCAGAAGGACAGGTTTATTGCCCTCGGGCCGTTGTACAAAGACTGGAATCAAAAAATAAATGTAATTTCCCGCAGGGATATCGGTGAACTCTGTGAGAGACATGTACTGCATTCTCTTTCCATTGCAAAATATACTTCATTCCGTGCAGGACAGACCGTCCTCGATATTGGCACGGGCGGAGGCTTTCCCGGCATACCTCTGGCCATACTTTTCCCTGAAGTCCGCTTTATCCTTTCGGATTCCGTTCAAAAAAAGATCAGGGTTGTCGAAGCGATTGCAAAAACACTGCAATTGGAAAATGTTGAACCGGTACCTGAACGTGCCGAAAAGATCAGAGATGTATATGAGGTTGCTGTTTGCCGTGCAGTTGCTCCTCTGCCCGAATTGATCCGGTGGACAAGAAAAACCCTGGAGACCTCATCTGAAAAGAATTACGGGCATGGATTAATAGCGCTCAAGGGAGGAGAATTATCGAAAGAGATCGATCGGAGGTATAAGACAACTATAACGGACATCAGTAATTATTTTGAAGAACCGTTTTTCCGGACAAAAAAGATCGTTCATGTTACATTCAGCTGACCGGAAATTGCTTTCGGAAAGCTATTCCGCCTTAACCTAAAATGAATAGGTTTGGAACGTAGATTATCATAAAACTGTTCTGATATAACTTTTTTTACATTTGCTTTGTAGTAACCATAAGTCTTGCAATCAATACAACTATTTCAGGCATGGCCTGTTTCCGTCCAGCTGTCATGTTTGAAAATAGTTCGGGAGGAACCGTAACAAATAGCCTTTATTGTTTTATTTTTGAAGCCAAAAGCCTGTGAATACCATGAGAAAGTCATTATTATTTTTATTGTGTTTTTTTCTGTTTGTCAGTTCATTTTCCCAGTCGACAAAATTCGGGGTTTTTGTTGATCCCCAGTTTACCTGGTATGGAACCCAGTCGCGTACCACAGACAGTGACGGGATGAAATTCGGTGTCCGTGGAGGGTTGATCGTTGACAAGTACTTCCAGGAACACTATGCCATTAGCACAGGATTATCGATCGGTACCCAGGGTGGGAGTCTCAGATATTCAGAAGAAACCACTATCCGGGTTTACAATGAAGAGGATACCCTGCCTGCCGGAACCACCGTTGACTACCGGTTAAACTACATTACCATTCCCCTAGGCCTGAAGCTTAAAACCAACCAGATCGGGTATTTCTCCTATTTTGCACGACTTGGATTCACCAACCAGATTAATATAAAGGCAAAAGGAACATCGAGTGATGGAAGTCTCGACGAGGATGATATCAAAAAGGAAATATTCTTTTACAACCTCGCCTATCATTTTGGGATCGGGCTGGAATATGCCATTAGTGAAGATACAGCCATTTTATTTGGTATAAATTACCATAACGGATTTATTGATATTACCAAAAGCAGTGATGTCAAAGTACATTCGCGTGTCCTGGCTATCAGGCTGGGGGTGATATTTTAACATGTCTTTATGATCATAGCTCTTGCACAATTAAATTTCACGATCGGTGCGTTTGATGAAAATGAATCAACCATTATCAAAGCGCTGAATGAAGCCAGAAGCAATCATGCCGACCTTGTTGTTTTCAGCGAACTATGCGTATGCGGTTATCCTCCGCTGGATTTACTGGAGCATAAAAATTTTATTGATAAATGCCGGAACGTAATCGAAAGAATCGTTTCCCATACGGAGAATCTGGCCGTGATAATCGGGGCACCCACTCTGAATAAGAAGGAAAAGGGTAAGAATTTGCATAACTCGGCAATATTTATCCGTAACAGGAAGATAGAAAAGGTCATTAACAAGACCCTCCTTCCCACATACGATATTTTTGATGAATACCGTTATTTTCAGCCCTCCGAAGAACATGATATCATAACGTTCAAAGGGAAAAAGATAGCATTGACCATTTGTGAAGACCTTTGGTATAAACAGCCTTTGCTTACAAATTTCGGTAAGAACAAGTTGTATACGGTAAATCCGGTCGAAAAACTGGATGTTGGGAATTGTGATTTCATGATCAATATTGCCGGTTCCCCTTTTGCTTATAATCACGATAAAATAAAAACAGACATATTATCCTACAATGCAAAAAAATATTCCGTCCCGATATTTTATGTGAATCAGGTAGGAGCACATACCGAACTGATATTCGATGGTGCATCCATGGTGATCAATTCCAAAGGAGAGACCGTAGGGAAACTGAATAAATTCAGGGAAGAGATCGCCTATTTTGATGTTGATAAAGTAGTATCGTCCGATGCTATGAAAACAGATACTTCAGCCAATGAACAGATCGGACTTATTCACGATGCGCTGGTAATGGGAATTCATGACTATTTCAGGAAAATGAATTTTACCAGTGCAATACTGGGATTATCAGGAGGTATTGATTCGGCAGTAACACTTGTTCTGGCAAGATATGCACTGGGTGCTGAAAATGTTCGGGCCCTTCTGATGCCTTCCCAGTATTCATCCGGGCATTCGGTTTCAGATGCGGTAACATTATCGGAAAATCTGGGTATTCAATATGATACTATTTCGATCAGGGATGTATTCTCAAATTATCTTTCCGTACTTGGCCCGTATTTCAAAGATCTTCCCGAAGACATTACGGAGGAAAACATACAGTCAAGAATACGGGGAACGCTCCTGATGGCTTTTTCGAATAAGTTTGGTAATTTATTACTTAATACATCCAATAAAAGCGAAGTAGCGGTTGGGTATGGAACACTTTACGGTGATATGAGCGGAAGCCTGTCAGTGCTTGGAGATGTGTATAAAACAGATGTATACCGTCTGGCAAAATTCATGAACAGGGACAGGGAGATCATTCCTGAAAATATTATTACCAAACCTCCTTCTGCCGAATTGCGGCCGGATCAGAAAGACAGCGATTCGTTGCCCGATTATGATCATCTCGATAAGATCCTGTTCAATTACATAGAACTCAGGATGTCGGAAGAAGAAATAATAGAGGGAGGATACGATGAGTCAATGGTTAGCCAGATCGTTCGAAAGGTGAACATCAACGAATACAAACGGTACCAGACCCCGCCAATATTAAGGGTCAGCAGCAAAGCTTTCGGTCTGGGAAGAAGGATGCCGCTTGTGGCAAGATATTGATCTCATAGTATGGAAAGGAGAGCCCGGTCAGGCACTCCGTTACTGAAAACCGGTTATTCACTGCTTTAAAAAGTCAGTATCAATGATAGCGAAAGGACGATCATTGCAAAATAGTTGTTAATTTGTCTTTTTCAAACTATTTTATGGTCCTGTCATTTAAAACCGATTGAGGTACGATTATGAATTACTGGAAGGTTTGGATCGATACGGGAGGGACGTTTACCGATTGCATGGCCATCGATCCCGGAGGAAAAGTATACAGGGTGAAAGTGTTATCAACCGGCAGGTTACGGGGTGTCATTAAAAAATGTCTCGCTCCGGGGCGTTATGCAATTGAACAAAACTGGGAATTGAAAGATGATCTGTTCCGGCAGTATCATTTTCATATACTTGGATCAGCCCGGGGAGAGATAAAAGTACATGCCTTTGATCCGCAAAGATCTATCCTGGAAATAAGTGAGCCCGGTTGCAACATACCGGAAAAAGCGGAATTCGAAATAACTGCCCATGAAGAAGCGGCTATATTAGCTGCGAGACTGGTTACCGGAACAGGATTGTCAGAAGAGTTGCCTGTCATGGAAATGCGGATAGGATCAACAAAAGGGACCAATGCACTTCTTGAAGGAAAAGGGACCCCTCCTTTGCTGATAACGACCAAAGGATTTTCCGACTTAAGCCTGATCGGCACTCAGCAAAGGAACGACTTATTTACTTTGAATATCCTGAAAGATCAGGTTCTTTTCAGCAAAGTGATCGAAGTAGATGAACGTGTTAATGCACAGGGTGAGGTCATTGAAGAATTAAGTGAGAATAAGCTGAATATTTTACTCAGGGAAGTATTCAATTGCAAGCCCCGGGTAGTCGTTGTTGCCTTTCTGAACAGTTACAGGAATCCGGTACATGAAAAAACGGTTTATAATGTTTTAAAGACAGCAGGGATTCAATATGTATGTGCTTCGCATATGCCTGAACGATCGGTGCGGTTTTTACCCCGGATGGGAACGGCCCTGATAAACGGTTATCTTATGCCGGTAATCGAAGAATATTTGACCGGTATTGAAAATAAGTTGCCCGGCGGATCGGAATTAAAAATAATGACCAGCAGCGGAGGATTATCCGATGCCCGACATTTTCATCCGAAAGACAGCCTTTTCAGCGGTCCGGCAGGAGGATTGGTCGGCGCTGTGTCTGTTTCTGAAAAACTTGACCTGCCTGCCATTATCTCCTTTGATATGGGAGGTACCAGCACAGATGTTTCACGGTATTCGGGTTCCTATGATTATGTGTATGAAACAAAGATCGCGCACCAGAGTATTTTGTCTCCTGCATTGAATATCAGGACCGTTGCCGCAGGAGGCGGATCCATATGTTCTTACGACGGATCGAAGTTTACAATTGGTCCGGAAAGTGCGGGGGCAGATCCCGGGCCCGCCTGTTACGGTGCCGGAGGTCCTTTGACTTTAACGGATGTAAATTTATTACTGGGAAGGATCAATACAAGCTTTTTCCGGATACCGGTAAGTAAGGAACATGCCAGGAAACGATTGCAGGAGATTAAGAAAGGCCATAAAAACCTGTTAAAGATCCCTGATGAAGAGATATTGTCCGGATTTCTTGAGATTGCCAATGAAAAAATGGCAAAAGCGATCGAAAAGATATCTGTCGGGAAAGGCTATGATCCCGCAGATTATTCATTACTGACCTTCGGTGGCGCCGGGGGTTTGCATGCATGTCATATTGCAGAGGTACTCAGGATGAAAAAAGTTGTTGTCCCTTATGATGCAGGAATTTTAAGTGCGGTCGGTATAGGGAACTCACGCCTTGAACGGATTGTAAGCAGACAACTGTTACAATTGTATGATACCGTGAAAGAAAACCTGGAAGGCATTCTGAAAGATATAGAGGAAGAAGTTGTTGAACAGTTGATGGAAGAAAAGATCAGCAGGGAGGATATCCGGGTTTACGATATTTTACTTTTGTTGCGTTTGAGCGGGCAGGATGATACGATCGAAATTCAATACAAAGACATCGAAAGTGTTGTCCCCGAATTTAAAAAACTCTATACCGGGTTATTCGGTCATTATGTCGAAAGGCCCATTGAACTTGAGTCGGTAAAAATGGTAGCCGGAACTGTAAGAAAACCAAAAGCAAAGTCCGGATTACCGGAGTTTACATACATTCCCGAAGCATTTCAGAAACAGCAAAGCTACCGGAAGGGAACATGGATCGAAACCCCTGTTTATGATATCGAAAGCCTGGATGAAGGGGCAAAGATCTCCGGTCCGGCAATCGTACTGAATAAGACCAATACTTCTTTCATTGACCAAAATTGGGAAGCAACGATCAATTCGGACAAAGACATCGTTCTGCATAAACAATCCGCTACGGGTCGTAGAACAGCGGGACAGAAGCCTGAACAGGTTCAGCTGGAACTGTTTACAAACAGATTTGTCTCTGTGGTTGAGGAAATGGGAGCTCTTCTCCAGAGAACGGCATTTTCGGTGAATATAAAAGAAAGGCTCGATTTTTCCTGTGCATTGCTGGACCAGGACGGGTACCTGGTTGTTAATGCTCCTCATATACCGGTTCATCTTGGTGCTTTGGGAATTTGCGCCCGGCAGATCAAAAAAGAATTTAACCTGCATGAAGGAGATATCATTGTTACTAATCACCCGGCTTACGGAGGTTCCCATTTGCCGGATGTTACCTTACTGGCACCTGTTTATTACGAAAATTCACTGATCGCTCTTCTGGCAAATCGTTCGCATCACGCTGAGATAGGAGGGGTCAGTCCGGGATCGATGCCGGCAGATGCTGCAAATCTTGAAGAAGAGGGAGTTGTCATCAAACCTTCATATATCGCCGAACAAGGGATCTATCACTATTCGGAGATCGAACGTATTCTGACTCACGCGACCTATCCGACCCGTGCAATCAGTGAGAATCTGGCCGATCTGAAAGCAGCCGTAGCTTCCATCCGTAAAGGACAGGAACTGATGAATAAACTATGTGATGATTTCGGACCCCGGGCCATAATAAAATATATGGAGGCATTGAAAACGTATGCCGGAAACAGTATGATGAAAAGCATGAGATCATTCCCGCCCGGGAATTATCATGCAAAAGAAAAACTGGATGACGGTTCGTTGATAGCCGTTACGGTAACAGTAAGCCAAACGAATATAAATATTGATTTTACCGGTACGTCTGCTCAGCACCCGGTAAACATGAATGCAACGGAAGCCATTGTTTACAGTGCTGTGTTGTATGTGTTACGTTTGCTGATCGACGAAGATATTCCGCTGAATGAAGGGCTTTTGAATGCGGTTCGGATTCATATTTCCCGGGGAATGCTGAATCCCGTCTTTGTACAGGATCCGTCAGAGTGCCCCGCTGTTGTGGGCGGAAATGTTGAGGTAAGTCAGAGGCTGGTTGATACAATTCTGAAGGCCTTTGAAATTGCGGGTTGCAGCCAGGGGACCATGAACAATTTCCTGTTTGGTAATGACAGGTTCGGGTTTTATGAGACCATCTGCGGAGGAGTGGGTGCCGGAGACGGTTTTCACGGGGCTTCGGCAGTTCATCAGCATATGACAAATACCAAGATCACCGATCCTGAAGTAATGGAATACAGATACCCCGTTCAGGTTGTAGAATTTTCTGTCAGGAAAAATTCAGGTGGGAATGGAAAATGGCGGGGCGGCGATGGTGTAACAAGAAAAATAAGATTTCTTGAACCGATGAAAACAACCCTGTTCAGTCAGCACAGAAATGAGGGCCCTTACGGTATGAAAGATGGAGAGGCGGGTTTGCCGGGAAATCAGTACCACATCGGAAGGAACGGCAGGAAAACAATATTGAAAGGGATCAGTTCGAAACAGGTTCTGCCGGGAGAAATGATCGTTATCGAAACTCCGGGTGGGGGTGGGTACGGGAAACCCGAATAACCTTTGACTGTCCGTTCTTCTTCACCCTGTCATTCATTAATATAGATCCTTTTTACTCTAGTGGAAATACCGGTAAGAACTTCATACGGGATAGTCCCGATTTTTTTTGCTATTTCATGGATGGGGTTTTTTTCTCCGAAAACCACTACTTCTTCTCCTTCTTCTGCATGAAGGCCTGTCACATCGATCATGCACATGTCCATGCATATGTCACCGATAAACGGGACAAGCTTGTTCCTGACCCAAACCATTCCGTTGTAATTTCCCAGTTTCCGGTTCAGTCCGTCGGCATAGCCAACCGGAATAATGCCGATCCGGGCATTGTTTTTTACTTTTCCATGCCGGTTATAACCAATAGTATCACCTGGAGTGACTTCCTTGATCTGGCTGATCTTTGTTTTTAACGTACTTACGGATCTCAGCTTTTTATTGATACTTGATATGCCATGCAATCCTATTCCCAGGCGCACCATATCAAAATGCGCCTGAGGAAACCTTTCAATACCGGCTGAATTCAATATATGCCTGACCGGCTGGTAGCCCAGTCTTTTTGAAATGGTATCGCATATGCCTGTAAAAAGATCGATCTGCCGGAGTGTGAAAGCATCTTCTTCCGGATTGTCAGAAGCAGCAAGATGGGAAAAAATGGCTTTTACGCGGAGATTCCTGGATTTTTCCAGCCTTTTTATCAGCTCGGGGATTTCTTTGGGCATGAAACCCAGGCGGTGCATTCCTGTATCAAGCTTGATCTGTACAGGATATTCAGGTATCTGATGAGTGGTAAGGGTTTTTGCCATTTCATCAAGGCCTGTAAAATGGAAGATCTCAGGTTCAAGGCCATATTCAATGACATCATCGTAATTTTCCGGGGTGGGCGACATGACCATTATCGGAAGGGTAATGCCCGCCTTTCTGAGTTCAACACCTTCATCAGTGAAGGCAACACCCAGGCAATCCACTTTTTCATGCTGAAGCAGGTTTGCAATTTCATAGCTGCCGCTGCCGTAAGAGAGTGCCTTTACCATTACCATGATCCTGGTATCTGCTTTTAGCTGGCCGCGAAAATAATTCAGGTTGGATACCAGATTACTGAGATTGATCTCCAGTATCGTGGTGTGTTTTTTCTCGGCCAGTTCATCAACAATGAGCTCAAAACCAAATTTCCTGGCTCCCTTAACAAGAATAGCATGATCCGACAGGTCGATTCTTGGGAGGGATGTCATTAGCTCTTCTGTGGAATTGAACCGAAGACTGTTTTCAGGCAGTTTGTTGCTTTGAGATATATGGGGGCCGACGAGGATCAGTTTATCGACCCTGTATGATCGAATTAAATTCAATACATCCGAGTAGAGATCTTCATCCGGTTTTCCTGATTGCTTTATGTCTGAGAGTATCAGGGCATGTTTCTGATGTTGCTTCTGTACAGCAAGAAAATCAAGGGCAATCCGGAGAGAATTGACATCGGAGTTATAGCTGTCGTTGATGATGGTACTGTTCCCGGCACCTTTTATCTGTTCCAGTCTCATAGCCACAGGGGTGAGCTGATCGAGCGCATTCTGCAACTGAGGGATGGTATAAGCCCTGTGAAGAAGAAAGGTTATGATATGAAGGCAATTTTCAATGGATGCATCATCAGTGAACGGGATGAAAAGTTTACAGGTATTTTTGTTCACCACGATGTGCAGGTGTGTATGGGTTTGTTTTTTTTCAATTTTTGAAGCATACAGGTAACACGCCGGATTATCCTTTGACCAGTTTACCAGTTGTTTTGTTCTGAGGTTTTCATCGGACATGATCGCCTCATGAATGATCTTATGGTCATAGCAGTAAAAAATGATCTCCGAGTTGACAAACAGTCTGAGTTTTTCATTTGCCTTTTCTTCCAGTGAACCGAAGTTTTTCTGGTGTGCAGGTCCGAGGTTCGTAATAATGCCGTAATCAGGTTGTATGATCTCTTCCAGTTTTTCCATTTCTCCGGGCCGGGATATACCTGCTTCAACAACAGACCAGTCGGCCTCCTCATTAAGCAGCCAGACTGACAAAGGGACACCCACCTGTGAATTATAGCTTTTCGGACTCCGGCTTACAATGTATTCATGAGACAGGCATTGAAACAACCATTCTTTGACTACCGTTTTCCCGTTGCTTCCCGTTATGGCGGTCAGAGGCATTTTCAGCATTTTACGATAGGCTGATGCAAGTTTTTGTAAAGCCGTGATTGCATTCTGAACGACAATATAATTAACATGATTCCATTCCGGTTTAATGAATGAGGATCCTTCGAGAATAAAGTTCTTAAATCCTTTTTCATATAGTTCATGAACATAGGTATGCCCGTCATGCCTTATACCTTTTATGGCAATGAAAATACTATTCTCCGTATGGTTAATCCGGCGGCTGTCGATTTCCAGGAATTCAATAACCTGTTCACCGTCACCATGCAATTTTCCTTCTGTAATTTGGGCTATTTTTGAAAGATTGAATGCAGGCATGGTATTATTTTTTTTCGGTTTTCGCGGAATGGGTCAAATGCAGAGATCCGTTCCCGGGAATATTCTAAAATAGTGAATTGTCTTAATATTCTTTCTCTTTTATCATAAAAGTATTGTCCATGATGAACAGATCACCCGGCGGATTTGAAAAACAAACCTTCCGGCTGAGATTGAGATCCCGGACCGGTAGTGGGTATCTTTTTTTTTATCTCTCATGCAAATTTCTGAAACATTCATACGTTTGTAAAATAAAACATTGTTATGGAATTTAAAAATACGGCAGAAGTACTGCATGCTCAGGCAAAGGAGGTGATAGACCTCATTACCAGAATTGAAAATTCCGGAGATCTGCATGCCATAGAATTTGATCTGTTGCTTGAAAAACTGCGAAATATATATGATCTGGTTTATGAAATGAAGGAATCAGTAGTCGGAAGGAGCGAAGATCGGCCTTCCGGAGAGTTAAGAAAGGAAGCAGTAAAAGAAAAGGTGATGGAATCGGTTAAGGAGGGTGATCTCGCTATGAAAGAGAAAGAAACAAATGAGAACCCGGAAGAAAATAAAACCAAAGATGATCCGGATTCGGGCGTAACAGGGAAAAAAACCGCTTTTGTTTCGGACAGATTCAGGACCAAACCTACCTTAAATGAGGAAATGGCAGGCAGATCCGGGAAAGAGAACTTATCATCACAATTGAATCTTACACCGATTAACAGCATTGCGGGAGCTATTGGTCTCAACGAAAAGTTTGAACTGATCAATGAATTGTTTGATGGCGACAAGGCGAAATTTGAACGTACCCTTGAGGTGCTGAATCAGGCCGATAGCTTTGTAGAAGCTTATAATTACCTGGAAGAGAATTTTAACTGGGATATGGACAGTGTTTATGTACAACGTATATTGGAATTAATTCGTCGAAAACTAATTGTAAGACGAAATGAAAAGTAAACTTTACCTGGTTCCGACGCCCATAGGTAATCTTGAAGATATTACATTTCGTGCTGTTCGAATACTGAAAGAGGCAGACCTGATACTTGCCGAAGATACACGCAAAACGGGATTTCTCTTAAAGCATTATTCTGTCGGTACAAGAATGCAACCTTTCCACAAATTCAATGAACACAGGAGATTATCAGAATATGTAAAGATCATTGAAGACGGCAATACCGTTGCATTGGTTTCCGATGCAGGCACACCGGGGATCTCTGATCCGGGATTCTTACTTGTCCGGGAGTGCCTGGCAAGGAATATCGGAGTGGAATGTTTACCGGGGGCGACAGCATTCGTACCCGCACTGGTGAATTCTGGTTTGCCATCCGACAGGTTTGTTTTTGAAGGGTTCCTTCCTCATAAGAAAGGCCGTACCAAACGCCTTGAGGCACTGGCAGGTGAAGAACGCACCATTGTTCTGTATGAATCGCCCCACAGGCTTATGAAAACATTGAAACAGCTGAGCGAGATATTTTCAGAAAGCCATACTGTTTCCGTTTCCCGGGAACTAACGAAAATTCATGAAGAAAATAAAAGAGGAAATTTTAAGGAGATCATTGACTATTATTCGGCAAACCAGCCGAAAGGTGAGATCGTGATCGTAATGAATCCTGCAATCTGAGAATTTAAATTTTATTTGTTTTCAACGATAACCGCAAAAGATTGTCGATCTGAAGAAGAATTATCGTTGCAAAAATGAGGATCAGTGCCGGCATCAGGATGTTGTTAAAATTCTCTATGTTGGTTCCGATCTTTTTCAGGAATTCATTGCCAATTAATTTTGTAAAAGAAACATACCCTGCCGGACACAATA
>JASFVU010000341.1:0-4202 GCA_050049665.1 Bacteroidales bacterium
TATGAAGAAAGGAATTTACATTGTAATAATTACACTATTCTTTCTGGTATCAATAGAATTGATGATAACCAAGGTATTACATACAAAATCGACCGGTATTTATTGTACATTTTGCTATGCAATAAAGAAGATCAATTTGAAAAGATTTGAAAATAAACGGATTGAAGTGACTTATCTGCCAGGTTATATGTATGTGCCGGATGATTATTTAGGCTATTCATCCATTCCCGGAGAATACTATATATCATTGAAAGATAAGATTTTAAACAAATCCCATAATTTTCATGTCAATATCGGAAAGGATGGGCACAGGATAACATCCTATGTGACAAAAAGAGGGGGATTCGATAATGAGATCTGGATCTTCGGAGATTCTTCAACAAAAGGATGGGGAAATAATAATGAAACAAGCTTTCCTTTTTTCCTGCAAAATTTTCTTTCCACTGACCGCGTAATAAATTATGCTGAAAATGGGTATGGTAATTTACACCAATATCTTCAGCTAAAAAAAGAAATAAGTGCCGAGGAAAGCATTCCCGGAATAATTGTAATTGTTTATGCAGATTATTTTAATGTCAGAAATGTTGCAGCACCTAGTTTTTTGAAAGGGTTTTGGTATGATGCCGAGTTATTTAAAGACAGAGATCCTTCAAAATTTTTATATCCGAAAGCAAGTATCGTTGAGAATGAACTTCAGATTGACTATATCAATCTGTTCTGTGAATTTAATAAAATATGTAATGACGCTGATCCCGGTAAAAATTACCAATATAAAGTTACAAAACATATTTTGAGTAAAATTTACGAGATAGGCAACCAGTCAGGTTCAAAAATGATCCTTGCTTATCTTTCGGGTAATGACAATGATGAGATCTTAAATTATTCGAAAACAATGGGTTATATAATTTCAGATATGCGACCCGAAAAGAATAAAAACGAATGGGATGGATTTTCTCCATACGATGACTACCATCCGGGGCCGTTGGCTCAAAACCATTATGCATTGAAATTGTATGAAACAATCAAATCAATAAAGGCTTCCTCCGATTGAATGTTCAATTCCCGAGTAGCAAAATTTATTTAGGATTCAGGGAAATGAAAATACTTTTAATAGAACCTCCGTTACGTTATTCCGATGACAGACTGCCATTAGGATTACTCTATATTTCAGCATATTTAAAAAAGTATGATTATGATCATCAATTAATTACCAGTTCTCTTCTGAACAAACAGGAATTATCTTCATTCGATATTATACACATCGGTAATAAAAAAATTCTTGAGATCGTGAAAAAAGAAATGCCGGATATTATCGGTGTTTCAGTATTGCTTTCCGAACAAAAATATGTGATAGATCTGTCAAAGGAAATAAAAAAAATAATTCCGGATGTACTGCTTGTAATCGGAGGGCCACAACCAAGTACAATACCCGAAGTATTTTTCCAGGATACTATAGATCTGATTGTCATTGGTGAAGGAGAACAGACATTCGTGGAAATTGTCAATAATTATCAAAACGGTAAACCATTATTTGATATACCGGGAATATTTTATCGTAATAAAGACGGGCAGTTTATTAAGACATCAAACAGGTCCTTCATAATGGATTTGGATGACATCGGTTTTCCGAATTATGAATATGCAGATCAAAGGAAATTACAAAATATAAATTATAATTTTATTCGTGGGGTTCCACTTTCTTCTGCCTATATATTATCAGCAAGAGGATGTCCGTTCGGATGCTATTTTTGTGGAGGTAAAAAGATATTGGGTACACGGATAAGATACAGAAGTGTTGATAGTATAAAAGAAGAAATAGAGTATCTGAGAGCTGCTTATTGCATCGAAAGCATTTATTTCATTGACGACACATTTACAGCTAATTATGACAGAGTCAGTCAGGTGTGTATGCTGATGAAGCAATTTGATATTCCATGGGGTTGTCAACCTACCGTCAATACATTAAACGTTGATATGGTCAAATTGTTATCCGATTCAGGTTGTATACAGGTCGACCTGGGAATTGAATCCGGGTCCGGGAGGATTTTAAAACAAATGAATAAACAATATGACCTTGAGAAACTACCGTCCGTATTTAAATTATGCCGGTTAAAAAAACTCAGAACATATGCCAATTTTATTATTGGTTTTCCCTCGGAGACCTATCAGGAAATGATGAAGACCCTGAGGCTGGCAAAAAGGATAAAACCTGATATGTGCGACGTTTGGATATTGACTCCTTTACCGGGAACAAAATTATGGGAAAAATACAATTTCAATATAAATCCTGACGAATTATACAAACTTGGTTTTAACACGGCTAAAATTCTCCGGAGTTCCAATTTATCGGAAGTCGGCAATCTGTTTAAAGTAAGGCAACTGTTTTACAGCAGATTGTCAATTATTATACTGTTCAGGTTATTGCTGAACTTGTCTTTTGCATTTAAGCTGATCATTGGAAGACCCAGAAAATTCATCAGGACATACTATTATATTCGTTTTAGCTACAGGATGTTCAAGCATACTCTCAGATATCCGGTGAAGGTCATTCTGAATAAATACTAATAAGAAAAGCATCTGATTTTGATTTGATATGAAGATAACATTTGTTCATCGTTCACACGAAAGTTTAGGACTGTCATACCTTTCCGCCAAACTCAAAGCAGATAACCATCAGGTCGATTTGGTATTTGATCCGAGTCTGTTTAATGATGATGTTTTGCACTGGAGGGACAACAAAAAAAAATATAAGAAATTAGCTATTCGTGCTATAAATAAAAATCCGGATCTCATCGGTTTTTCAATAGTAACATCAGATTATAAATGGGCTGTGAATATTGCTACAGAAATCAAAAACAGAAGCAATTGTCCGATTATTTTCGGAGGGATTCATGCAACGGCATCCAGTGAAGAAGTAATAGAATGCGACCCTGTTGATATAGTAGCAATTGGGGAAGCGGAGAATTCCATATCAAATCTTACAAGAAAATGGGATGAGTACAAAGCCAGAGGATTCCTGGAGATAGAAGGGCTGTGGTTTAAGATGAAAAATAATAAAATTATAAAAAATCCCTGGCCATCTCTGCCCGATCTGAATAGTATTCCTTTTCCCGACATGGACTTATTCTCCAACACATCTTGCACCTATCACAGATATGTAATTGCTGCCTCAAGAGGTTGTAACAGATTTTGCAGCTATTGTTATAACAGTTATTTACATAAAATGTACCGGAAGGATTTTAAAAGACGGCGAACGACAGAAAGTGTTATTTCAGAATTAGAAATCGCAAAACAAAAGAGAAAAATAAAAACGGTATGGTTTCTGGATGATAATTTTGTTGAAGATGAACAATGGACAATTGAATTCTGCAAAAAATATAAGGAGAGAATACATATACCATTTTTCTGCATTATTCATGCTAATGAACTTACATTTAAAAGTGCTGAGGCTCTGGCAAAAGCCAGATGTCGTACAGTACAGATAGGAGTTCAAACGATCAATCCGAAATTAGGAAGAAGGGTTTTACACAGAGAAATAAATTTGGATCGGATCAGGCAGGCCTGTGAATATTTACACAATGTCAAAATAAATATTATTGTAGACCATATAATTGGGATACCCGGTGAAGTTAAAGAAGATTATTACTATGCTTTGGATTTCTATAATGAACTTCAACCTAAGCTGATCGGAGTATTCCAATTGACATTGTATCCAGGTACTGATTTATTAAAAATGGATTGTATCAAAAATTCGGAATTTTATCATGAAATGTCAAAGGGAACTATACATATGCTTAGTAGACCTAATATCAATGCATTACAACGCAATTTTGTTTTCATCATGAATATTCTTCCTTTGCTGCCAAAAGGATTGATTAACAGATTGATTAAGTTTTACAAAAAGACGAATTCCCCGATTCCCTTTGCGACCTATATCTCCCTAATCTTTCGTATTATAAATGCTTTCAGGTGGAGAGACCCCATTACAACATATCATTTTTTTAGATATATTCGGGGATTCTTTTTTATGAAATCATAAATACTATTCTGTAGGTTTAAGATTGCAACGGAGGTTTTCAATGTTTTACATCAATGAAAGGAGGCGACTTGTTGAAGAGGAAGGTTTAAAATATTCAGCTATTTCCGGATGGCGTCGCATCATGGACTTTAAAGTTACACCTAAGATAGCAGTAGTCCTGGAT
>JASFVU010000342.1:0-4200 GCA_050049665.1 Bacteroidales bacterium
ATGGCGGTACGGATATTTATATCAGCACAAAGAATGAGCGTGGCAAGTGGGGGAAACCGGTTAATGCCGGCAATGTGATCAATACATTTTTTGATGAACTGGGAGTGAGCCTGGGGGCAAACGATTCCGTCCTGTTTTTCAGTTCCAAAGGACACAACTCAATGGGTGGTTTCGATGTTTTCAGAAGTTCGATCAGTGATGTCGGTCTCTGGTCAAGGCCTGTTAGCCTCGGCTATCCGATCAACACACCGAATGATGATATTTTTTATGTCGATGATCCCGACGGTAAAACAGGATATTACTCTTCCAACAGGGAATCCGGATTAGGAGGTATGGATATTTACAAGGTAATTTACCTTGGTGCCGAAAAAGATATGTTCGTAGCTGATGTTGAGGATCTTGTAGTGGGTGCAAAATATCCTTATGACGATATCTATTTTGTCCCTTCTGCGAAACTGAAGGTTGACACCTCGATCTTAATGAGAGGATTCATCAACGATTCTGAAAATCAGAATCCTGTCATTGCAAAGATTGAAATAATCGATCGTGACCGGAGCCAGGTTGTTGCTACTGCCATCTCCGATTCAACCGGCAACTATTCGGTAAAAATACCGGAATCAAAGGAATATGGAGTGGAGATCATTGCTACAGGGTATTTGCTTTATCTCGATATGGTTGATCTTTCAATGAAAACCTACGACGAAGTCGTGGTAAAGAATTTCCTGCTCGACAGGGTGGAGGTTGGAGCCAAAGTGATACTCAAGAACATCTATTTCGAAACAGGAAAATCGACACTTAAACCCGAATCTTATGCCGGGTTGAACAATGTGGTCAGACTGTTGGAAACCAATCCCTCCATCAGAATTGAAATTTCAGGCCATACCGATAACGTAGGAAGTCTTAATTTGAATACCAGACTCTCAAATAACAGGGCAAAAGCAGTTGTTACCTACCTTGTTAATAAAGGAGTATCCGAAAGCCGCCTGGAATACAAAGGCTATGCTTATTCACAACCGATTGCTCCGAACAGTACTGCCGAAGGAAGGGCAAAGAACCGCAGGGTTGAATTCAAGGTATTAAGTAAATAGAGATCAGCTCGTATGGAATTAAAAGCTCTCAACATCTGATGTGAGGGCTTTTTTGCTTTTGCAGCCCACAATTATCATGGAATTCTTTCTTCATTATTTCTACATTTGTATCATATTCATTCATTATGAAAAGTACAGTTTTAACCGACTGGCATAAACATGCCGGTGCCCGCATGACCGAGTTTGCCGGATATTCCATGCCCGTGGAATACACGGGAGTAGTAAAGGAACATCTCGCCGTAAGAAATGATGCAGGAATATTCGATGTGTCTCATATGGGTGAATTCTGGATAAAAGGAGACGGGGCGCTCAGGCTTTTACAACATACCACAACCAATGATGTATCCCGGCTGGCTGTCGGTAAAGCCCATTATTCCTGTATGCCTAACGGGAAAGGAGGGATCGTTGATGACCTGATCATATACCGGTACGAACCGGAAAAATACATGGTTGTGGTGAACGCATCGAATATTAAAAAAGACTGGGAGTGGCTGCAGCAGCAGAACACATATGGCGCCGGGATGGAAAATGCATCCGATCAAATGGCGCTGATTGCCTTACAGGGACCTAAAGCAAAAGCCATTCTAGAAAACCTGACGGATTATGACCTGGATTCCCTCGGAAGCTTTTCATTTGTTACAATTCCTGTCGGAAAGGCCGAAGAAGTGATTGTTTCTGCTACCGGTTATACCGGTGCAGGAGGGTTTGAATTGTATTGCCATAAGCAGTATGCCCCCGGTTTATGGGAAGATTTACTGAAGGTGGGCGGTTCATATGGTTTAAGTCCTGCCGGATTGGCTGCAAGGGATACACTGAGGATTGAAATGGGATATTGCCTTTACGGGAATGACATTGATGATTTGACTTCTCCCGTTGAAGCCGGACTGACCTGGATCGTGAAGCTGAAAAAGGACGATGAGTTTATTGATAAACAACTCTATCTTGAACAACTGGAAAAAGGGACTGAAAGGAAACTCACCGGCTTTGTCCTGACAGATAAGGGTATTCCGAGGAAAGATTACAGAATATTCAATCGCGGCAGCGATCCTGTCGGGAGGGTAACCTCAGGGACCATGTCACCGGTTCTGCAGCAGGGCATTGGGATGGGGTATGTCAGGCCGGATTATGCAGTTCCCGGTACCGAGCTTTTTATTGAGGTCAGGAACAAAATGCTGAAGGCAAGAGTAACAAAGTTACCATTCATTAAAAAATGATTTCATGGGTAAGTGTAAAGTTGAAGTATGTCTGACCCCGGTTGTTTACGATTCCTTCCGCAATGATGAGGCCATTGTTGTGGTTGTCGATATCCTCCGCGCCACTTCGGCGATTTGTACTGCTTTTATGAACGGAGCGAGAAGGATCATTCCTGTAGGAACACTCGAAGAAGCAAAAGATTATAAAAACCGTGGTTACATGGTTGCCGCAGAACGGGATGGTATTGTCCGTGACTTTGCTGATTTTGGCAATTCTCCCTATAATTTCACTCCGGAACGGGTAAAAGACAAAGAAATAGTCTATAGCACCACCAACGGTACGAATACCATTATGATGGCCTCCCACAGCCATGAGGTGCTGATCGGGGCCTATCTGAATCATAAGGCCCTGGTGGATCACATAATCAATAAAAAACATGATCTGTTAATTCTCTGTGCGGGATGGAAAAACAAATTTAATCTCGAAGACACCCTATTTGCAGGTGCTTTGGCAAATGCTGTTCTGAAAGATGACAGTTTTTTTACCATTTGCGATTCGGCTTATGCCGCAATGGATCTGTGGCAACTGGCAAAACAGGATATAAATGCCTATCTGGAAAAAGTAGCTCAGCGGCACCGGTTAAAGAAAAACGGTTTGGATGATGTACTGGATTATTGTCATACATTTGATCTGACCGATCAAATCCCTTTTTTGAAAGATTTTTACCTGGTAACCGGATGAACAGAAGGAATAATTGTATACAATGAAGTACCTGTTAGTAAAATGTAAATAGATATTTTTCGGGCATAAGCACGATAGTATTGATATTTTTGTATTTTTAACCTTCCATTTTCCAGTTGTTATTTAATTAACAAATGAATTTCAGGTTCATTTTACCTTACTGACAGCAGGAAATCATTACAAACAGAAAAATTTTATAGGATGAAAAAGCACAACTTTAACGCAGGACCTTCAATCATTCCCGATCAGGTCAAAGAAGAAACGGCAAAAGGCATATTGGATTTAAACGGCATTGGATTGTCAGTCATGGAGATCTCACACCGATCGAAGGAATTTTCTGCGATAATTGAGGAAGCCGCATCACTTCTTCGTGAACTGCTGAGTGTTCCTGATACCCATTCTGTTGTATTTACACACGGAGGAGCAAGTCTTAATTTCTGTATGGTACCTTTCAATCTTTTACAGAATAAGGCGGCATTTCTGGATACCGGATCATGGTCGTCAAAAGCGATTAAGGAAGCCAGGTTTTTCGGTGAAGTTGAAATTGTAGCTTCATCCAAAGACAAGAATTATTCTTACATTCCGAAAGATTTCGCTATTCCTGCCGATGCGGATTATTTTCACATTACCACAAACAATACGATCTTCGGAACAGAGATCAGGAAAGACATCGATTCGCCCGTTCCTGTTGTGGCAGATGCATCTTCCGATATTTTAAGCCGGCCGGTGGACGTATCCAGATATGGTATACTCTATGGCGGAGCCCAGAAGAATGTCGGCCCAGCAGGTGTGGCATTTGTAATTATCCGTGATGATATTCTCGGCCGGGTTGATCGTCAGATACCAAGTATGCTCAATTACAAAACGTATATTGATAATGCTTCGCTTTTCAATACACCGTCATGTCTGGCCGTATACGGATGTCTGAACATGCTTAAATGGCTGAAAAAAGAAGGTGGGGTTGAGACTATCTATAAAAGGAACCTGGAAAAGGCACGGATCCTTTATGAGGAAATTGACAGAAACAGGTTGTTTGTTCCGACCGTTCCGGATGAGGAGGACAGATCGATCATGAATGTTACTTTTGTTATGGCGGATGAATACAAGGAGAAAGAAGCGGATTTTCTTGAATATGCCACTTCAAAAGGCATGGTGGGAGTGAAAGGACACCGCTCCG
>JASFVU010000343.1:0-4195 GCA_050049665.1 Bacteroidales bacterium
TACCATCTGTACCTGAGACCCGGCATCGAATTAATTAAAAAAGCCGGGGGGATCCATCAATTTATGAATTGGCACAGACCGGTTCTCACCGACAGTGGGGGGTACCAGGTTTTCTCCCTGGCAGATAACTGTAAACTGACTGAAGACGGGGCCCGTTTCAGTTCGCACATTGACGGATCAAAACACCTGTTTACTCCGGAAAACATTGTTGATATTCAAAGGACTATTGGGGCCGATTTTATGATGGCACTTGACGAATGCACCCCCTATCCCTGTGATTATTCACTGGCAAAAAAGTCAATGGAACTGACCCACAGATGGCTGAAACGGGGTGTCGGCCAATTCAAAAAGAGCAGATCCCGTTATGGTTATGAACAACATTTTATACCCATTGTCCAGGGCAGCGTATACAAAGACCTCCGTATCAGGTCTGCCGAAACCATTGCTTCCTTTAACATGCCGGCCAATGCTATTGGCGGACTTTCTGTCGGAGAACCGGCAGACGAAATGTACCGTATGGTTGAAGAGGTCACCCGTGTGCTCCCCGGGGACAGACCCCGGTATCTTATGGGAGTCGGTACCCCTGAAAATCTGATCGAGGCCGTGGCCAGAGGGATCGATATGTTCGACTGCGTAATGCCCACCAGAAACGGACGTAATGGCATGTTGTTCACTATGAGGGGGATCATCAATATAAAAAATAAAAAATGGAGTGATGATTTGTCTCCTGTTGACCCGGAAGGAACATCTTTTGTTGATAATTTTTATTCAAAAGCCTACCTTAGGCATTTAATCGTATCGAATGAAATGCTCGGCGCCCAGATTGCCAGTATTCACAACCTTGCATTTTATGTTCATCTGATGAAAACAGCAAGGGAAAAAATTGAAAACAACCAGTTCGCTGAATGGAAAAATAAAATTGTCACATCTCTTTCTCAACGGTTATGAATATTCTGGAGCTAAAAAAAATTGATATCTATATAATCAAAAAATTCCTCGGCACCTATTTCGGAGCCATTGTTTTGATCATTCTGATTGCCGTTGTTTTTGATTTTTCTGAAAAGATCGACGATTTCCTGGAAAATAATGCCCCTGTAAATAAAGTGGTATTTGATTACTATATGAATTTTATCCCCTATTTTGCCGTGTTGTTTGCCCCTCTCTTTACGTTTATTGCAGTCATTTTCTTTACCTCACGCATGGCATACAATACGGAAGTCATTGCCATATTAAGCAGCGGAGTCAGTTTCCCGCGATTATTACGTCCTTATTTCGTTTCCGCCACGATCATTATGACCTTCAATCTGCTGCTGGGAAATTATGTAATTCCCAAAGCCAATCATAAGAGGTTTCTATTTGAAGAAAATTATTATTACAGTGGCCCGAAAGGTTTTAGCGACAGAAATGTTCATAAACAAATTGAACCCGGAATCTACATATACCTTGAAACATATAATACCCGCAGCAATTACGGAAGAAGATTCTCAATAGAAAAATTTGAAGGAGGAAAGCTGGTTTCCAAACTGCTTTCACAGGAGATCCGCTGGGACAGCACAAAAAACAAATGGCTGGTCAGGAATTATTACATACGTGACTATATTGACGGAAAACAGGTCATTACCCGGGGAACATCGCTGGATACAGCCATCAATCTCAATCCGAATGAATTCAGAATGCGGGACAATGTGGTTGAAGCAATGACCCTTAAGCAATTGAATGAGTTCATCGCTAAACAAAAAATGCAGGGATCGGGAAGAGTAAACGCCCTCCTGGTTGAGAAATTCAGAAGATTTTCGTTTCCCTTTTCAACATACATTCTCACGTTAATCGGTGTTTCGGTATCCTCAAGAAAAGTGAAAGGAGGTATTGGTATGCACATTGGCATAGGACTAATGGTGAGCTTTGCGTACATTCTTTTCCTCCAGTTTTCCGCACAATATGCCATAAGCGGTGCTATGCCACCTATTCTGGCCGTCTGGCTGCCGAATTTTATTTTTATTTTCGTAGCTTATTACCTGTACCGGCTTGCCCCTAAATAGATCCGGACCATCCCTGATGAGTTGATGAACTGAATTAATCGAATAACTGATAAAATAAAGATACTGATAAGCTGATCGTATCTGTTCATTACAATTTGTGATTTGTTTATTGGAATTTAACTTATCGTGATCAGAGTAAGTGGATAAATCTCAAATCCCAAAAATCAAATCTCAATGTTCAAATTCCAAATCCTTCAAACAAACATTTGAATATTGGAAATCGATTATTGGTACTTAATTGTGATTTGGGATTTGTATTTCGGAATGTATTTTTCATTTAATCGGTTCACCAGTTCAGTTTCACCAATTACAACGATTACACATTTAAACAAACTCTGCAACCAGGCGCCAGCAAATAGCCAAAAGCCAACTGCCAACAGCCTAATAACCCAAAAACCTTAAATTTTACGTTTCACCCGCATAAGCTATATTCACCAGACATTATTAATATTCTTTTTTTTCAAGTGAATAGCTAAAGACATGACCTGGAGGCAGATTCGTATCTTCTTCCAATAATGATCTTAGGTAATTTACTGTCGTATTGGATGTATACGTGTGATCAAATATGATGCTTGCCGGAGCGATCTCCGTATTGATAAACTCGATTCTTTCGTTCGCCAGACTAAATCCTGATGCAGGAGGAGGGGCTTTAGTATTTAAAACCGTCAGGTAATGAAGAATCGCCAGGTCAATCTCCTGTGAGCTATAATCGATATTCTCAAGTTCGTTTGTATACTCATAAGGATTGGCGGCACCCATGTGAAGAAGCTTAAAACCATTTAAATCGAACAAATAACAGTAATTATATAAGTCATCAACGTCGGGACGGTGGTGTTTCAGGCAGGCGATATTTATCTGGATATCCTTCAAAAGGGTATCGAGATTCTCCTTATAAGCTATATCGGGATGAACAAGACGTGTTTCAAAATCACTAAATGCCCCGGTTACATAAATTTCAGGAGGCAGAATCAGTAATGCATCAGGATTATTACTCATAACATCGGTTAAATATCTCACATTGTAATGATCCGCATGCTTGTGGCTTATGCAGATTAAATCAATACTGTCATAGGGTTCTGCTGCTTGCCTGATCTTGTCGACAGTGGTTGCTGATGGTATGATAACTCCCCAGTTTCCACCGGTTCGTGTGGGTTGGTCTATCAGAATTTTTGTTTCCTTGCTGGTGATAAGGAAGCCTGTGTTTCCAATAAAATCTACAAGAACCGTGGTTCCCGGACAATCATCGCATTTTGGAAGATTTGTGTTGATATCACAATCACAGGTGTCTTCCGGTTCCGGTTCAGATTCAGATTCAGATTCAGATTCTGGTTTATTGCTATTGAATACAAATAAACATGCTACGAGCAGAAAAGTCAGTTTCGTGAAAAAGTTCTGTTTTTTCATATCTTAGTGTTTGATTAGATAAAATCACAAATAAAATTGATTTTACAATAGAATTTGTCGCAGAACCGGTATTGCTACAAAATATATTTACTCTTGTATTCGGTTGGAGTGACTCCGATATTTTCTTTAAAACACTTATAAAATGATGATCTTGTATTAAATCCAACCTTATACAAAATCTCAGATATTGTTAATCCGCTCGTATGCGATTCCTGTAAGAGCTTTTTGTTTTTCTCTATTCTATAGGTATTTATAAAATCGTTGAAACTTTGGTTCGTTTTTAAATTAATTACCTGCGATAATTGTTTTTGAGGAACTGATATCAAACCGGAGAGAGTGGAAATCTGCAGATCAGGATTAATATATAGTTCTTCCTCCTTCATTAATATTTCAAGATTGTTATAGATCTTATCTATCTGATCAGAGGTAAGTTTTGAATAGCTATACTTCAGGTTCTGTTTGAATACATCTGAAATATCTATTGCATTATAGATAATAACATTTATTACAATAAAAACAGATCCAAAATAGAGACTTGATGTATAGGGGCATAGTTTGTATTTTCTATACATATCCATTACCATAAAACTATTAAACTGAACAACCCACAAAAAAATAAAAGCGATAAGCATTAGTCTAAGCCAGTTCTTTCTTGTTAATTTCCTTTTACCTAAAATACCATGAGTTCCTTTGTTTCTACTAATTATCAACCCTATCCAGACAAGATAAATCAGGTTTTGCACAAGTATAAT
>JASFVU010000345.1:0-4191 GCA_050049665.1 Bacteroidales bacterium
ACATGCTGTAGCTTTGTAGCGGAGTTATGTAAAAAAAATAATCTGAATTTTGTTTACCAGAAATTAACAGGTGGTCCAAGAATTAGAGATCTGGTAAGAATATGTGCTCCTGACGTAAAATTTAATAGTATAAACGATAGTATAAATTTGAAAAGGTTAGATTATGGAGTTGACTTTAATGACATAGGCTATGCTTCCTCTCATTCAGTAGATAATTATAAAGAATATTCTAATAAATCATATGATATTCTCAATCGTTTATTAGGTGAAATAGATGGTAATCTAACGATTTGTGAAGTAGCCGGTAATTTAAATCAAGACCCAAATATTGAAATAATTAAGAATTTATTGAGATTTCATGATAAATATGTATTTATCTCTTCTATCAAATGGGGAGTTGAATCGATTAATTCAATCTATTATTCACTTAAAAAATTAAAAGTATGCAATAACAGAATCTATTTTACAAAAATATCTTCTTCTAATAATAATAGTTCACTTTATAAGGATTTTACAGAAAATAGACTGAATTGCAAATGGTTATCACAGGATTTCAATGAGTTTTATACATATGATAAAAACAATAAATTGCGTTTTTACTTATCTAATCAAACTAAAAAATGAAAAATCTCTCGGCTTTGTTAATTAGCCTTTTATTAGGTATTATAAGTAGTTTAACTGCTACATATTTATATGTTAATGAAATTTCAGTTGGATGGTGGTTTAAATTATTAATTGTTCTAGCAATACTACTATTCATTAGTTCATTTTTGGTAGCAATTCGAATGTATACTAGAATGCAGGTTGCACTAGCTCAAGCTATTAAATATGAGAAAGATATTGACGCACTTCAAAGCAAACATGAAGTTGAAATGGCAAAGTGTAAAAGCTATGAAATAGAATTGAATAAAGAAAAGTTGAATACTGCTAAGTATAATGAGTTACAGAAGGAAGTTGCGAGCAAAGGAGAATATATTAATAAAATTATTGAAGCAAATAAAAACTATTCTGCAAGTTTAGATAAATTGCAACAAAGCTTTAATCAGAAGAATGATCTTTTAGAGGATTTAAGAAAATGTGGAGTTGTTGGTTATATTGACAATATGAACCAACCAGAATTCAGTAAAATCATAGAAAATAATTTCTATGATTCAAAAACTTTATATGTTTTAGCATCTCGAGGATATACCTTATTTGGATCACAAATAGAGCCTTTTCATTCCTTATTTCGTTCCTTATCAAAAGAGGAGACTTCTCTAAGAAAAAAAGACGTTAAAATAGTTTTATCAAATCCAATACTAAATTTAGAAAGAACAAAGAGAATTATGGAATTAAAAGATTCAAAAAACCGTAAAAAAATACTTGAATCTTATTACTCCACGTTTGAAGAAATATTAAAGCTTAGTGAATTCTCTGATTTACAACTTAAATTAAACCACCAAACTGCAACTTGGAGGCTTATTATTTTCGATAATATTATACTTGTTTCTTCCTATAAAAGAGTTAAAAAATTACCAATCTATGTCATTGAATGTACAGATTATGGTTTATACGATGGCTTTCTATATCATTTCGAAAAAATATTTGAAGTCTCACAACAAGTTAATAATCTAAGTGAGTTCAAAACTATTGTTAAGCAGAGTCAAGAAATTATAAATAATGAAGATGAGGATTTTATAATAAAAATAAATAAGGATATTAGTGGGATATAAGTCACTCAATAACCTTTATAATTACCTTTTCAAATTTATGATGACCTACATCAGGAACAATTTTCTATTAAGTATTCTTAACTACTACCCATTCATAGGACCACCAGAAGTTATTTCTTAATTGATTTTATTCTTTCTATTATGATGATGTAAACCAGTGTTAGTAACCGGAAATAACTCGATAGAGTTATTCTGGTTATTAACACCTTTTCTTTTTTGCTTACTTTTTTCTTTTGTTAAAATCTCCATTTTCTGTTAATATCAGGCTGCCGGCTTATAAAGTTCAGCTGGGATCTTCCGGTCGATACCTTGATGGCAAAGTGAGTGGTTATAATAATGAATATAATCCTTTATTCCCTGGTATAGTTCCAGTCCGTTACCTGCCGGGTGCATATACACGTAATCATATTTCAGGGTTCTCCAGAATCGCTCAATAAAGATATTGTCGATGGCCCTGCCTTTTCCGTCCATGCTGATCTTAATTTCTTCTTCTTTCAGGTATTCCACCCAATCTTCACAGGTAAATTGGCTCCCCTGGTCTGAATTGATGATTTCCGGCCTTCCATATTCTTTAATAGCCTGTTTTAAAACATTCAGGGATGCTTCTGCCTCCAATGTGTTCGAGATTCCCCAGCCGACAATGTAGCGACTGTATACATCAATAATGGCCGTTAAATACATAAAACCACTTTTCATAGGAATATAGGTGATGTCTATAGCCCATACCTGATTGGGCTTGCCAATGATCAGCCCTTTCAGTAAATACGGATGTATGTATTTCTTTAATCCCAATTTACTCAGGTTCCTTTTGGGATAGACGGCCATTAAACCCATTAACCGGAGCAATCTGCGAACCCGTTTATGATTGACGACGAATCCCAGACTGAGCAAAAAATCCTGCATACGTAAGACCCCTTCTGTTGGATGCTTCAAATAATGCTCATCCATCAAACGCATGAGTTCAAGGTTTTCAGGTTTTTCATCTCTGGGCTTATAATATAGCCCGCTCCGATGGACTGACAACAACTCACACTGTCTGCGAATACTGACTGTGTATTGATTATCAACTAGTTTCCTGCGCTGGCTCATAACCCGGTCTTCTTTAAGCTTTTTTTTAAAAAATCATTCTCGATTTCCAGCTGACCAATCTTTGCATAGAGCTTCTCCGGATTAACGCCTGGGTCATCTTCGTTTTTACTGTCAAAAGCGGCAGCAGAATTCTCTAAAAACTCTTTTTTCCACTTACTGATCATGTTCGGATGAACCTCGAATCGCTTCGATAATTCCGCAAGTGATTCACGTTCCTTTAGCGCTTCGATTACTACGGTTGCCTTGAAGGCACTTGAAAATTTTCTTCTTGACTTTTTCATAATTCACTGGTTAAAATTAATCCTTAAATCTTAACTTAACCAGTGGTACTAATTTTGGGTAGTATTATATTCCTCTTGAAATCTTAAATTTTTTTGATACAAAATAATTCGACCCCATATTCGACCCCAATAAAGAAAAATCCCTTGCTAAATATTTGATTAACAAGGGATTACTGTTTTTGTAAGCGGTCTGGACGGGACTTGAACCCGTCCCGAGTACTCGGGATGACAGGCCGGTTGACTATAGTACTGTGAGTTGCCTATGGTTTTTATGCAATTTCCAATCCGGTAGTTTTAACCAGATCAATCAAAGGAGAACTTTCATTTTCATAAAATCTGCTTTTCTCAACAAGAAACGGTTCTATCTTAGAGTTAACTTTTTGGGTTAAACTCCAAACTTTTCCAGCCAGATAATCATCATTCTCATTATCTGTAACTATCAGTAAATCAATATCACTTTCATCGGTTGCTGTATTTGATAAATAACTACCGTATAGGAAAGCTTTATCAACTGATATACCTTCGGCTCTCAGTAAATAAATATATTTCTTTAAGATCTTTATAATTTCTCTTTTAGCCACTGCAATAGTCTTTTTGTTCTTTCAAAATACTCTTGTACTTTGATCATATCAGGAAGAACGGGATTATAATCGGGATAACGGCCTTGTAGTTGATATTTCATCAATATTCCTAAAAATATCTGTGTGTCATCATCATACTCTAATTTCGTTTTTTCAGATAAATATATCAGATTATGCGACCTTGGTGCAATTTCTCCGGTCAGATTTACATAGTGTGCTTTGATTGCTTTTTCAATTACTAAATGACAAAAAAACAGACCATGAAGAATTCGTTTTTCCCGAATTAGCAAATCTGCCGTTATCAGATCATCTTCGGCACTTTTTATCCAATACTCAATCTGTTTTTGAATGTTAATCATTGAAGTTATCTAAAGTTAGCTTATTCAGTAAATCTATAATAAAAAAATTACTTAAAAAACTATAGTAAACTATGTCAATATTAAAGTTATAATCCTTTCTTCATTCGAGAACTCAAATTACAGGCAACAGGGCATTGTTCAACATAGACAAGTTTCCAGGGTATTGTGT
>JASFVU010000344.1:0-4191 GCA_050049665.1 Bacteroidales bacterium
AAGACAAGAAAGGTCATCGGAAAATGAAGCCGGCATATTACCGGAAAATTCGCGTTGTTTAGCCATTCTTTTCAGATGCACTGTCTTCTAACATGTCATCCATGGTGATCATCGGAGAAGCTTTAACTTCTTGTATTTCAAGTAAATTAACAAGGGTGTCCAGGCTGGATTCAACTTCCTCCAGTTTCCTGTTGTCAAGTTTTTTAAGCTTGTCTGAAAGTTGTTCGTGTAATAATGACGGTACATTGCCGAGTAATTTGTCCCCTGCTGAAGTCAAAGCGATATTCACAGCTCTTTTGTCTCCCGATTTCGGCAGCCTGGCAATGTATCCTTTTCTTTCGAGGCGGTCTATAATACCACTTGTTGTGCTTGAATTCAGGTTCAGGAACCTGCGGATCTCTCCCTGGGTCGACTGGTAATTTGGTGAATCATGCAAAAAATGCAGGCACAGCACCTGGGGAATGCTGACACCATATTCTTTTTCGATCTTCTTGGATTCAAGGTTAATTGACCGAACAATCTTTCTGATCTTTATCAATATTTCGGTTGTATCCAATGAAAAAATGATTTGAAAACAAAATTAAAAAAGTTTCCATAAGAACAATCCCGCCAAAGACCTTTTACATCCCACATGCAAAAAGAGAAATTTTAACCACATTGGAATCTTATGCTGGCATTTTTTTTGTTATCTTGTCTGATATTCTGTAATGATAATACTCATGAGGATCTGCCTGTTTCTTCTCTGCCTTTGCCTGAGCCTTTCTGCTTCGGCAAAAAAGGAACCTCCCGAATTTAGCCCTCACGAGGCGGGTTTCTGCCTTGGAAGTATCACCGGCATGGGCCCGGCCTACAGGTACTGGCCGGGTAAGTTCGGTTTTCAGTTGGCTTTGCTCCCGTACAAAGTGGACAGCGAATGGAATGATTTGCTGGACGTTCAGGGATTTGCAGAAGGGATCTTTTCCTATCAGAGACCCTATGAAGGACAAAAGAAATTTATCAGCATCGGACTTACAGGCCTGTATACCTTTAAACAGTATAAAAACTACAAGTTGCTGAGCTACCTGGGTAATCACCTGGTCATTAACAACCATGATGAACTGTACAACATCGGCACAGGGGTTGGTATTTCATTCGATAAAAGGGTCAGTTTCAGCCTCATGGTGGGCTATGGCGCTTACGATGTCCTGGATGATCTTCAGCTCCTTCCGGCAGGAGACATTAGTTTGTTTATACGCTTCAATAAAAAGAAAAGGCCATGAGAGTTTTTCTTATCATTGTTCTTGTCGGTATCTCACATACCGTATGCTCACAGGAAGAGCCCGGACCGAAAAAACACCAGGTGGGGGCCAATGCCGGATTCACAACCGGATTGGGCATTTCGTACCGCTACTGGCCTGATAAGCCGGGAATACAGTTCACCGTCATACCTGCCAAATACGAAGACAATACATTTATAAGCCTTGGCCTTACCGGACTTTATACACTGGCAGAAAAGAAATACTTCAAACCGTTCCTGTTCTTAGGGAATCATTATGTCATTACCAGCGAAGACCAGGAGTATAATATAGGATTCGGCCCCGGATTTTCCGTTGGTTCGGATGTTCGTTTCAATTTTATGCTGGGATATGGTTTTTACGATGTCCTGTACACCTTTAACATGTTTCCGACCATGGAAGCAGGAGTATATTATAAATTTTAAACCTGAGACATTATGAACAAAATAATCATTCTGCTGGCCATTTGTTTTCTTCCTTCCATGGTATCGGGACAGGAAGATGACAAAGAATCAACCAAAAATGAATTCGGATTTCATGTTGGGGCCTCAACAGGCATTGGCCTTTCTTACAGAAGATGGATCTCCAACCAGGGAATACAACTGACCTTTGTCCCGGTCATGACAGATGAAATAGATTTTATCAGCGGGGGACTAACGCTCATGCACTCATTCAGGAACAAAAGGTATTTCAGGTTCTTTGGCTACCTTGGGAATCATATCATTTACAATACCGAATTCACGGACGAGTACCTTCATTATAATATAGGCCTTGGCCCCGGATTTGAATTCGGCACTGTCTTACGCTTCAACCTGATGGTGGGCTATGGCTTTTATAATGTCACCAACGACATAAACATGTTCCCCTGTGGCGAAATAGGGTTGTACTATAATTTCTGAGGCATCGGAATGCCGGAAGGTATACTGTAAACCCGACTGCTTGTTTTTCAACCGGATCCTGTGTATTCTCATGATGTTGTTATCCCATGCACAACTATATCTTATTATGGTCGTCCCGGTAAGAAGTTATAGCCCTGCCAGTCTTTTAATCATATACATCTTCATACAATTCCCGGGTCGAAAATCTTGGGTTTGTCACTCATCTTCTTTTCTTTTTTTTACATAATCATGCAGATTCTTATTATATTCGGGTACTGCTTTCCTGTTAAGTCTGACTAACCCGGAAGATATTTTTAACATTCAGTAATGTATTGCAATATGAAAAAGCGAAAATTTTCGGACATTGTAAAAAGAAGGAAAGTGCACAAGCTCCTCTTTTCCTGTATTCTCCTGGTTATCATTACCGGTTACTCGGCCTGCAAAAAGGATGAGAGACACACTCCCACCCTGCTGGTATCGCCGACAACGCTCGAATTTGAAGCAGCAGGTGGGACTGAAGAAATCAGCATAGCGACCAATGTAGTGTTCACTATCTCCGATTCATCGGATTGGTGCAGCGCATCTTTCGCATCTGCGGAAGAATATTCCACTGTATTGGTCACTGTCCAGGAAAACACCGACTCCACATCCAGGTCAACCGTTATTTTCATCGATTCCGAAGAATTAAGCAGGGAAGTACTTGTAAATCAAAAAGGGGTGGAAGATACCGTTCCTGTTTTTGTCTACGACATTCCTCCGGATGATACGGATATGCGCGACATTTCATCCATTGACCTGGCACAGAAGATGGGTGTGGGGTGGAATGTAGGAAACTCACTGGATGCAATTGATGGCGAAACCTCCTGGGGAAATCCCCTGGTCAGCCAAAGACTCATAGACTCCGTAAAAGCCGCGGGATTCAATTCGGTCAGAATTCCCGTTGCCTGGAGCAGGTTCTCCGATGAATCGTCATTTATTATTGACACTGACTGGCTGGTGCGGGTGGAAGAAGTGGTAAATTATGTGCTCGGCAACGACATGTACGCCATCATTAATATTCACTGGGACGGAGGCTGGATCCAGCCCACGTACGAAGATGAAGTCTATGTCACCAACCGGTTGTCCGTCATGTGGAAACAAATTGCAACCCACTTCATGGATTATGATGATCATCTTTTGTTTGCAGGCACCAATGAGGTAATGGTCGAAAATGATTACAGTGCCCCGAAGGTTGAATATTATACGGTTCAGAACGGTTATAACCAGACATTTGTCACTACCGTCCGTGCTACGGGCGGCAGAAATGCATACAGGCACCTGGTGGTTCAGGGATTTAACACCAACATCGATTACACGGTAAGCTTTGCCGTTATGCCAACCGATGTAACTGAAGACAGGTTGATGATGGAAGTCCATTATTACGATCCGTATAATTTTACGATCAATGAGAACAGTAGCATTACTCAATGGGGTGAGATCGCCACGGAACCTTCAAGTACCGAAACCTGGGCTAACGAATCTTATGCCGATGGCCAGTTCCAGAAAATGAAAACCAATTTCATTGATGACGGCATTCCTGTTATTTTGGGGGAATACGGAGTGATCTCCCGTACCGATGTAACAGATCATGAAACATACAGGGTGTATTATATCGAGTACATCACCCAATCGCTCGTTGATCATGGCCTTGTTCCTTTCTATTGGGACAACGGGTACACCGGTAATCACGGACTGGGTATTTTCGACAGGTCGACAGGAGAGCAGGTATATCCCGATATCGTGGAAGCTATTACAGGGGCCATAGATGATTGACCGGCAGAAAGTGTTTATTCCTGATGAGTTGATTAGTCGAATAGTTGATGAGTTGAGGGAGAAATTTCAAAAACCAACAGGCAAACTTATTGATTAACTGAATTAATCGAATAACTGATGAAATGAAGATGCTGAAAAGCTAATGGTTGGTTCATTTACTCAGTTCACCGATTTATCGATTCATCATCTTAATGACTGAATTAGTTGATTAGTCGAATAGTTGATGA
>JASFVU010000346.1:0-4189 GCA_050049665.1 Bacteroidales bacterium
TATTTTCGCCTGTAACAAATGTTGAAATAATAGCGAATAGGAAAAATGCAATACCGCCTATAGTAACAGGTTTGAACTTTATAAACAGCCCGGTTATTGTTGTTGCTGTACCCAATATTAATAAAAAAATTGGAGGAGGAGGTATTTCAAGTCTAATAGAAATAAATATTAAAATGGGTATTGAAAAACCAGTTACCTTCCATAGATAATTGATATACCTATCTAAATGACTGAATACCTTTTTAGCCTTAATACTTTTTTTGTAAGAGAAAAACTCAATTATAAAACCGACAAAAACAAAGACAGTCCATGTGCCAATACTAAACAGAAGCATTTGATCATAGGCTTCCTTACTTATTAATATTTTTAGTATTGTGAAATGCGAAAAGCTGGCTAAACTCATTACCCAACCCCAAAGGAGAAATGATTTACTATTCTCCTTATAGTTTATTTTAAAGTTTGAGATAGCTTTTGTTATTATACTAAAGCTCTCTTCAGGAGTTAAATTGTTGTTTTCCATATTATTTATTGTTAATGCATTTAAATAGATACAAATATAAACCAGTTAATTATATTAACCAAATAAATATTAACCCGTTGTGCTATTAAGAAGCCAACGCATATTTTAAATGGTTCAACGGTTTTTTGTTCTTATAATTGATGTACTGTAACATTGTTACAGCAGTGATTTTACAGAGGATTCGCACAGAAAGCCCTTGTGTTTTCCTGGCGTAGTTTCTTTTCAGCATCAAATGATCACAGAGTTGAGAGAAGAGTGTTTCAATGCGTTTTCGAGATTTCATGAATATAAATGGAATAGGTTCTTTGTCATGCTGACCAGACTTTACAGGAGTGATCAACTTGATTTGCCTGGTTGTAAACAAATCCTGTTGAATGGGTTCTGAGACATAGCCTTTATCTGCAATTAAATCACAACCGGTTATTCCTGAGTGCTTTACTTCATTCAAGAAGCGGACATCATGGATACTAGCCTTAGTTAACTCCATGGAAGAATAAACCCCTCTGATTGAAGTCGCAAGATGAAGCTTGTATCCATAGAAATAAGATTTATTTACTGCAGAGTAACCACGATCGGGAGCAGTTTCAAAGTCATCTTTGCAAATCTTGCTTCTGTTTATCCTTGCATTCCTGCATATGGGTACCGGGATTGAATCAACCAGATAGATGTTTTCACCTTCATTTAAAAGGGAAGAGATTCGGTCGTTTAATCTTGCGATTAATTCACTAAGTCTTCTCCTTCTTCGATTGAAACGACTTCTGTGAATGAGATTGGGGAAATCGTGAATATGATCAGATTTGATTTTCCCAAACAGGTAGTTTTCACTGTCAATACCTATAGTTTCGCCTACAACTGATAGTGTAATTATTTCACAATCAGACATTTTGGGTTTTCTTGGGTAGAAATAGTAATTACCATCAGCATCAATAGAGCCTTGATAAAAGGATTTTGTAATGTTTAGAAACTTGTCGAAATTTGATTTGAGATTGTGCATAATAAGATAGTATTTGTGGTGAATATCTATCTTTAAGATACTGATATACAGTATAATGCACAATCTTTCTCTTAGTATGTTATCAACAAGTTTCAATAGCACAACAGGTTAATATAAGATTTGAATGTTCCAAGATACGATTTCAGAAAACTATGTTCACTTTTGAGAAAATTACGTGGTGATTTTCCGAGGTGGGTCTTAAAGCTATTAATAAAGTGAGCATGGTCGTAATAGCCGTTCTCCAGAGCAAGATCATAAATCATCTTCTCATTACCGGTTTGTATGGCTTCAAACACAGCATTAAACTGGATAATTTTACAGTACTGCTTAGGATTTAGTCCTATTATTTTTTTGAACTGGCGCCGCATATGTCGATCACTCCATCCAATCAACTGTTTCAATTCATCAATAACTATATTTCCGTGATACTTATAAATTATTTTGAGGATCTCTTCGAGCTGCTTTATAGGTTTAACAGCCTGAAGATATTTTAATGTATGTTCCTGCAATAATTGGGCAACCTTGTCAGGATCTGGTTCAGTTGCAGCATGGTTTAAAAATTCTCCGGCAAATACAGGACTGATCTGCATAATGGACATGCCAGTATCAACAAGGTCTTGACCTTTTACCCTAAACAGGTAATAGGGAAGTGAAGGTAGAATCTCCAAACCAATATGAAAAAAATTCCCTTTTATCGAAAAGTATGGTTGTTCTTTTTCTATTTGCCCGACAAGATAAAGGTTCTCGTCCGATTGAACAATTCTATCGTGGTAATGGAGTTTAACCGGGTACCGACTATAGGTAATATACGAGAAGCCTGTCGGTCCT
The DNA here is from genome assembly GCA_050049665.1 of Bacteroidales bacterium. Lineage (GTDB taxonomy): Bacteria > Bacteroidota > Bacteroidia > Bacteroidales > UBA10428 > UBA10428. The sequence continues at coordinate 2,343 of JASFVU010000346.1, forward strand.
ATCGGTAAATTTTCGTTGGTATGTTCATCACCTAAAGTTACAAGTACCCTTCTTACGTATGGTTTCAGTTGTTCAATCGGAGCATATATCTTTAGCTTAAGGTTTGTCATAAGCTAAAGGTAAAAAAAAATGCAATCCAATTGATCAGTTAAAGAATCTCAATTGAGGTAAACAGTATTATTCAGCACAAACTTCAAGAACAGCCACAGCTATCTTCTTTGCCAAGGCGACATCCTCCTCATCGCTATCCGAAACATCAACCACAATATTAAAATTCACATTTTTATGGAGCACCCATACATTAGCCATTCGATAATTCGAATGATTCATTGCTTCAATAATATTAAGAGAAGCCATGTCTCCTACTCCATCCAGTCTTTCAGAATTTGGATTATCATCGCCAATGCGTACACGATGAAAATATTCAGCGTAAGTTTCTGTATGCCCACTTAGCGTAAGCAAATCGTCTTCCTCAATAAGCTCAATATCGCCTATGTTAACTACATTATCCAATGGGATTTCCGTTTCAAGTTCCCTTTCTCCAAGCTGAGTAGTCATTATTGATATTCGCTTCGAAGGCCAGCGATATTCACAAAAAATCCGTGAATATTGTGTTACTTCATCCAGGGGTATTTCATCGGGTATTTCCACCTCAATATCATCAGCATTGGCTCCTGCATAGCCCGCTATCTCGGTTTTATCAACCAATTCACATGGAGTTGTAATATAGTCTGAAAGGCATGAAATATTTTCAGGGCTTTCAGAATTTTCTTTATCGTCGTTGCAGGATAAAAAAATACTTGCAAAAATTGCAATCAAATATAAATGTCTCATAGTTTACTTAGGTTATTGTTTTAATATTTTGAACGATATTATTTCTTTCTGATTTTGAAATATTTTAAGAAAATAAATCGCTGGAACATAGTTACCCAATGAAATGATGGTTTGGGAATTTGTAATGGTTTTACCTGATAATATTTGGCCATGGGCATTATGCAGTTTGTAATGCAGATTTTTACCCATCGGTTTTTCAAACTTCAATAAAACAATCTCATTAGTGGGATTGGGGTAAACTGAAATTGCATCGGTCAATCCCTGAATTTCATGAGATGAGTTTACATGAGAAATTTCATAGGCTTGTTGAACTCCTTCTGTTACTTTGCCAGTTGTACTTGTAAGAGAGGAATAAAACACCTGACCCACAGTATAACTTATCGAACCATTATTACCAGTGGCAAGTCCACCCGCCGCCGGAACTGTTTTTTGTGCCTGGAGCCTGGTTTGAAAAGGTAGATACATGAGGATAACGGAAAAAAGTAATTTTGTTTTCTTCATTGTTTATAAAATTCTTTTGTATCGATAATTAAAAAGATCGAATAGCACGCACCCTGTATAGGGCACCCTTACTGTAGCCGTTCTGATAGCCATTGGTTAAGTTATGTAACCATGCATAAAAGTGATCGTGTTCGGTAGAACTCCAATAATAAGTATTAGCAAAACCACTTCCGCCATTTGCTGTTGCAGTAGCTTCAATAATTGCTTTGTTTTGATGCATTAAACCCAATTCTTTTCTTGAGGGAAGATACCAGTCGCCATAAGTTATGCCAGCTTCGGTAATCTTTAACTTATTACAAATTCTAGCTGCATACAAACTGCGGTCATCACCAATAGCTACTTGAGCAGCAATAATTATTGCTGTATTTGATTCACCCGCAAATATACCATCTCCTCTAGCTTGTGTAAATCCATAAGTTCCTGCGTACCATCTTATTCCTGTACTTTGGTCTACTTTGGCACAGACCAGTCCATGTTGTCCGGTTTCGTCAACCCAAAATACAATACCACCC
>JASFVU010000347.1:0-4186 GCA_050049665.1 Bacteroidales bacterium
TCCCTCTGGCAGGGGACTTTGATCGGGCTGCTGTTGTTTGTTTCACTGGTCCTGTTAAAACGGGCTTCATCGCATATCAGGTATTACATTTCTTTTGCCGCTCTGCTGATGATGGTTATTTTTTCAGGCATAACATTTGGTGAGGCACTCAGCCAGGCCAAAGAAAAGGAAGAATTGAGGCTGGCTTTGATAAGTCGTCCTGAATATCTGGCGGAATACATTAAGAACAATGGTTTCAGTGATCCCGAAGAAGCACTGTCAGCCTGGAATTCATTCAGCTTTAAAAGAGCGGTCCGGAGAGCAAAGATCCAGAGGCACTTTTCATGGATTGTGGGTTTATGGCTGACCGGACTTGTATTTTATTTTCTGAAAACAGGATACGACCTGATCAGTCAGTACAGGATAAGAAAAACGGGACGTCAGGAACCGGACCGGAAGTGGATGATAAAAATGCATCGGTTTGCAGATCGGCTGAAAATCAAGAAGCGGGTATCCATATACCTTTCTCATGTCGTCAGATCACCAGCCACAACGGGCTTTTTAAAACCGATAATACTAATACCGGCCAGCCTTTTTTCAGGGCTTGATCCCGAACAACTGGAAGCCATTATTGCACATGAGCTGGCACATATTAAGAGAAACGATTATATCATTAACATCCTGCAGACATTCATTGAAACGATCTTTTTCTTTCATCCGGCAGCCTGGTATATTTCTGCACAGATAAGAAAAGAAAGAGAACACGCATGCGATGATATCGCTATCGAATTAACGGGTGACAAAGTGAACTATGCCCGGGCACTGGCCAATGCCCAGGATTTTGTCGTTCATCAGGGTAATCTGGCACTGACTTTTTCACCATTTCGCCAATCACTTTTAAAACGAATTAAACGATTAAACACCAAGATAAACATGAAAACAAATGTGAGTGAAAAACTGATGGCCGGGCTGATCATCCTTTCCGGTTTCGTATTTCTTTCTTTTATAGTAGACGGCAACTACAGTCAGTTTAAACATGCCATGGTTGCCGAAGAAGCAAATATTGACAGTACGGCTCCACCGAAAAAGCTGGTAATCCGCAATACCTCAGCAGACAAAGCAGAGGAAAAAGTAATAAAAGAACATATCTACAAAGCCAGGGAAGAAGAGCTGGATTCTCTCATTGCCGAACTTGAAGATCACGGAGAAATATCCAGGGAAATAGAAAAAGTGATTGAGCTGGCAATGGTTGAAGAAAGTGAAATGCTGGAAGAAGAAATTCTTCATACCATTCAGATCGTGCTGGAGGATATCGATATTGATGCAATTGTAGATGGTTCCCTTTCCGCCGTCAGGATAGCCGGTGAGGAAGTTACAGCAGCTCTTGAGAATGAAAATATCCGGATGAAGATTTGTCAGGCAATTGATGAAGATCTTTCCGATTCGCTGGATATTGAAACACAGATCATGGTGAAGGAAGCCCTGGAAGAAGTCTGCATGGAACTGGAAGATATGGATATTCACGTGATAGTAGCCGATGCACTGGAGGAGGCTGGTAAGGCACTTCAGGAAATAGACATGGAAATTGTGATCCACGATGCGCTTGAACAGGCTGCCAGGGAAATGGAAGAGGAACGCAGATACGTTGTTGAGGTGAGAAAGGAACTCGAAGAAGAAGAAAAGGCTGATCTGGAAGAGCAAAAGCAAAAATTGATTGAAAAAGAAGAGGAACTGAAAAATAAACTTCAGGAACTCGAGGATGAGATCCGCGAAATAAAAAAGAGACAGAAAGAAGAGGCCAGATCCGGAAAAGAATAACAGGTAAATGGATAAAAGGCAAATAACGGGTACCCGGTTTCGATGAGCGGTAGCGTTGTCCTGTATTCGGTCTTACCGCATGGTATGGATCCTTTTTACAATGGCACCCTGGTTGTATTTGAACCGGTGTATCTGTCAGTCTTCCATGATGAGATACAACAGGAAGATGTTCATCTCATGGTTACAGAAAATTTCAGGTGTCCCGATTATTTTTTCTTTTCGAACTTTATGTATTCAAAGTCTATTCCCGGCAGGGAGTAGCTTAAAGCCTGGCCTGTTTCCAGACCGTCCTCATCCCATTCTTCATAGAACCATTTCACCTTTAATTTTTTGACGTATTCGCTCGATTGAAGTTTATTCAGTAGTTCAAGCAATTTTTTGGCGGAAGAAGTATTGATGTATTCAATGATCAGATCAAAATCCACTTCTTCTGCCTGGAGATCCATGATCCAGTCGATAATGGGGTCAAAGAATTCTTTTGCATTCTCGGCATGGGCATTTCCAGCCATTACTAATTTTCCGCTTGTATAAAATTCAATCAATGGGGTGTTTCTGGTCGGTTCAATTTGTAAATCTTCCATGTTGAAAATCGATTATTATCGTTGGTTTTGGTTCATATTCCTATGTGTTTAACGAAAATAGGACAATTTGGATACGTTATCAAAAAGTTTTTCAGATACTTGTTATCGATTTGTCCACGAGTAAAATCTGTTGAACAGGTATTGAATGACAGTTCCTGTATCATTTCGGCTTACGAAGGTTCTGTCTCCCGGCCTGTAAACAGTATAGGTTATATGCAATTTAAAATAATTCTAAATACAAGCCGGTCAATACAATTTGTTTTTTTTGGTATAACAGAATAAGAATTATAGCTATCTTGAAAACGTTTAATCATTAAACATCCAAAATCATGAAAAACCAACAAAAACAAAACAACAAAAGGAGAGACTTCATCAAAAAAGGGGTGGCGGGCATAGCAGGATTGTCTGTTTTTCCCTCTGCAGGTGCAATTACCTCACAAACATCGGATCGTTCCGCAACCGTGGAAAACAGGATCATCTATCGTACGCTTGGAAGAACGGGGTATAAAGTACCTATCGTCAGCATGGGCTCGTCAACCAATGAGTATATCATAAAAGCCTCGTTGAAAAAAGGAATTAAGCTCATTGACACCGCTTATATTTACGGGAAAGGCCTTGACGAAACAACTATCGGAGCCGCCACTGCAGGATTGCCAAGGGATTCTTTTATCATTGCCTCGAAAGTGTACGGATTAAGGGATAATAATACGGGTATGCCCCTGGAAAACATAACTCCGGAAGAGTTCAAAGATGATTTCAGAAAAAGTGTGGATACCAGCTTAAAAAGATTACGGCTCGATTACCTTGATATTTTGTTCCTTCATGCAGCTGATAATCCGGAATTGGTGAAGATGGACATGGTGAAAGATGTATTGAAGGAACTGAAAAACGAAGGCAAAACAAAATTCATTGGTGTTTCAACACATACGAATTCAGTGATCTACAGCATTGTGGAGGAAGAAATATACGATGTGATCCTTATCGGATATAATTTCCGTGATGAGGAAACAGGAGAAGGCCACCGTGCCATAGAGCATGCCGCCAATGCCGGATGCGGGATTATCGGAATGAAATCGCTGGGAGGTGTTTTCTGGGACGAAGAGAGAAAACAGAGAATCAATCAATCAGCAGCAGCCAAATGGATCATGCAGGACGAAAATGTTCATACGACAATTTTTACTATGAACAATTTCGGGCAACTGGAAATGTATATGTCCCTGATGAATGATCCTGAATTCACACCGGAAGACAGGAAAGAGTTAAGGCTCGGAGAACCGAATGTTTCCACAGGTTTGTATTGCAACCAGTGTGAAACATGTATACCGCAATGCCCGTATGGCATGGATGTTCCAAAGCTGATGAGATCTTACATGTACGCTTATGCATATAACAAGCCGGCAAAAGCAAAAGAGACTTTATCCCTTTTACACAATAAAGGCCTGCTTTGCACCGATTGTGTCGGGGGGTGTACGGTCAACTGTCCGATGGGTTTTGATGTTCGAAGGAAAATATCCGATATTACAAGGATCATGGATGTTCCGGATGAATTCCTGGTTTGACTCTTTTTACAAAAGAACCGTAAATACCGTACTTCCTGTCAGATGTAACTACTATAACCTTATTATTAAACATTATTATTATGAAAACACTGCATAAGATATTTCTTATTTCATTCGGTATTCTTTGTTTACCTAATTTTTCTTTTTTGGGGCGTTCTGCCGGATTATCAACCTATTTTCCTGATATTGAAGGATTCACTGCAAAAGGATCTCCGGCAATATACGATCCTGATAACCTGTATAATATAA
>JASFVU010000348.1:0-4181 GCA_050049665.1 Bacteroidales bacterium
TAATGAACATGGTAACTCTGCTGATGGCAAATCTGAAATCTGCCGCTCTGTTCGGATTGCTTTTTACTTTTCTGTATTCCTGCAATCCCAAAACAAACAATAAACCGGTTCATGACAGGAACGGAAAAAATTACAGCCTTGTCTCCCCTTCCACCGACCGCGTTTATGCTGTCGGAGACACCGTAGAATTCGCTATATCACCGGTAAAACGATCTGTTGACCCTGACTCGGTCCGGATCGTGGCTGACGGAAAACTAATATGCACGGATACATTATCCGGTTTCAGGTGTCCGGTTAATTTGCTTTCCGATAAATATGGCAAAAGAAATATAAGGATCAAAGTATTCTTTTCAGACAGCCTGACGCAAATTCTTCCGTTAAGGATCATTGTCCTGCCCGACACGCCTCCTGAGAACCTGAATTATAAGGTAATCAGGACCATCAGGCATGATCCCGGATCTTTTACCCAGGGACTTGTTTTTTATGACGGATATATTTATGAGGGGACGGGGCGGCAAGGCAAATCAAAAATAATGAAGATCGATCCTTCGGAAGGAAAGATAATCCTTGAAAGAAAACTCGGAGACAATTTTTTTGGTGAAGGCATTGCCATTTACAATGATAAGATCTACCAGTTGACTTACAGATCAATGCTGGGATTCGTATACGACCTGGAAACATTCGAGCAGATCAGAGAATTTGACCTGCAGACTTCCGAAGGGTGGGGACTGGCAACCGACGAAAAATCGTTGATCGTCAGCGATGGTTCCTCCTCACTGTATTTCTATGACCCGGTATATCTGGCCCAGACAAATCAGCTGGATGTCTGCGATAATAAAGGATTGATCGGAAGGCTGAACGAACTGGAATACGTGGATGGATGTATCTGGGCTAATGTTTACGGAGAAAAATACATTCTGAAGATCGATGCAAAAAATGGTAGGGTCCTGGCAAAACTTGACCTCCATGGAATATATCCTGAAGATATCCCGGACAACTATGAATTTGTGTTAAACGGTATCGCTTTCAATCCCGGCACAAAAACATTTTACGTTACCGGAAAATTGTGGCCGGTTCTTTATGAAATAAGGATCCTTCAGTAGGTTTTACATGCCGCCGATAAATCAGTTGAAATAATCCGCCATCGGGAACCGGCATTTTTTTACCTCTTTAAAAACCTAATATTCTGACTGTTATTTCAATTGTTAATAACCTGTTAATAACGTGAAAATAAAATGTTCACAAAAGGGAAAAGAGCAAAAATTTGTTCGGCTTATTAAATGCTATTTTTGAGTCCGATTTCGAAATAATTATTATATACTTGTAACGGAATTAGTAATCAAATTGCAACTCGATGGGAAAAGTAATTGCTCTTGCAAATCAAAAAGGAGGTGTAGGCAAAACAACCACAGCGATCAACCTGGCTGCCAGTCTGGCAGTTCTTGAAAAGAAGGTGCTGATCGTTGATGCCGACCCCCAGGCAAATGCTACTTCAGGTATTGGCCTTGACGTCAGAAGCATTGATAAGAGCATTTACGAATGCCTGATCGATGAAGTCAAAACGGAAGAAGTTCTGTTAAAATCGGAAATCGACGGCATGGACATAGTCCCTTCCCATATCGATCTCGTCGGTGCCGAGATCGAGATGCTGAATATGGATCAGCGGGAACATATGCTGAAAAGGGTTATTGCGCCGGTCAGGGAAAACTATGATTATACACTGATCGATTGTTCACCGTCACTGGGACTTATTACCGTAAATGCCTTAACAGCCGCCGATTCGGTCATGATCCCCGTACAATGCGAGTACTTTGCTCTGGAAGGACTGGGTAAACTTTTGAATACCATAAAGATCATACAGGGCAGGCTAAATCCCGATCTTGAAATTGAGGGATTTGTTCTTACTATGTATGATTCCAGATTACGGTTATCAAACCAGGTCGTGGAGGAAGTCCGTAAACATTTTCAGCAAATGGTATTTGATACGATCATTCAAAGAAATATCAAACTGAGTGAGGCACCCAGTTTTGGAAAGCCTGTTGTTCTCTATGATGCTGAATCCAAAGGATCAGTTAACTACCTTAACCTTGCCAGGGAACTGGTGGATAAGGATGAGGGAAAGAATGCCGATTAATAACGGATTGTACAACTTATAGAAAATGGCCAAAAAAAATGCTTTAGGAAGGGGATTGGGTGCGCTGATCGACAGTGGAGAAGACAATTCCAACAATTCATACGAACAAAGAAGGTTCAGTGGTGTTGCCGAGATCATGCTCGACAACATCGATGCAAATCCCTATCAGCCAAGAACCATATTTGATGAAGAATCACTTGAAGAACTGGCCTCTTCTATCAGGGAGGTTGGTATCATTCAGCCAATAACCGTCCGGAAGTCAGTTAACGGCCGCTACCAATTGCTTTCGGGGGAACGAAGATTGCGTGCTACAAAACTTGCCGGTTTAAACAAGATCCCTGCTTATCTGCGTGAAGCCGAAGACGACAACCTGCTTGAAATCGCCCTGGTAGAAAACATTCAGCGGGAAGATCTGGATGCAATAGAAATTGCCATAAGTTACCAGAGGCTGATAGATGAATGTGACCTGACACAGGAATCACTCAGCCAGCGGGTAGGAAAGAAAAGAGCCACTGTTGCCAATTACCTGCGTTTACTGCGGCTGCCTGCTGAAATTCAGTTAGGAATAAAAGACCATAAGATCTCCATGGGCCATGCCCGGTCATTGATAAACATTGATGATCCCAAAACGCAGTTGAAATTTTACAATAAGATCGTAGACCAGGAATTATCGGTAAGAAAAGTAGAAGAACTTGTTCGCAAGCTCGGTGAAAATAAAGAACCTGTTCCCGAAAAAACCAATCCCGTTCCCAGAGATTACGATAAGCTGAAAGTACATCTCCGTAATTTCTTTAGCTCAAAAGTCGAGTTTAACCGTAACAATAAAGGCGCCGGAAAAATCGTTATTCCATTCAATTCAGATGATGATCTGGAAAGAATTATTGCTATTTTTGACAAGCTCAATACCTGAAATGCTTGGTAACTTTGATAAAAATTAAACCTCCGATAGTTCTGACAGGCATCCTTTGGGGTGCTTTGTTTTTTTCTCATTGTTGTCTTTTTGCCCGGGAAGATCACATGGGAAATGATACGATCGTCCATGATTCGGCATTTTCCGCCGAAGATACATTACGGAAACCCAGGATTTTTTTGAACGACTCCCTTGTAGCAGCCATAAAAGATACGGTAATTGTGGTAAAAGATACCACACTGACAGATGGGGAAATACGGCTTCGCGAGAAAAAAGTCAGGGAACATTCTCCTCCCAGGGCCACGATCCTGTCGGCGGTCGTTCCGGGTCTCGGACAGGCATACAACAGGAAATACTGGAAGATCCCCATCATTTATGCTGCCGGTACCGTACTATATCTCTATTTCGACCATGCTAACGAAAAGTTTAATTACTGGAAAGACCTTTATGAAACCGAAATTGCCAAAGAAGATGGTGACCAATATACAATTGACACTGCAATTCTGAACCGGGATACATGGAGTAAAAGAAGAGGATATGCCGTTATTTTCATTGGGGTTTTGTATGTCGCCAATGTCGTTGACGCCATGGTTGATGCCCATTTTTACAAATTCAACATCAGTGATGACCTTACGGTGAGCCTTAACCCTACTGTTGACTCTTCCCCCGTTTATCTGTCGTATGGCCAGCTTTCTTATGGCTTTACGCTAAGTTTGAATTTTTAAACTGATATGATGATGAGACTGAAAATTACCTTGTTGTTTGTATTGTGTATTGTATACCGCTCTTATGGTAATTTCATTCCGGCCGACACAACAAATCAGGCGACAAACGATTCTTCGGATTATTACCTGGAGATGGACGACGCCATTGAATCAAACTTTGAAGTCAACCTCGACAGCATGGTCAACCTGTGGTATGTCAAGCAATCCGTTGATACCGACTCCCTTTACACGGTAGTTAAGGACAGTATTGTTCCGGACTTTCCCGATTCCGTTTATATTGAACGGCTTTCGGAAATAACGACCATCGTTGACCTGCCATACAACCGGATTGTTAAAAATTACATCGATGTATACGCAAAAAAAAGAAGAAGTACCGTGGAAGTCATGCTCGGCCTCTCGGAGTATTACTTCC
>JASFVU010000080.1:0-8449 GCA_050049665.1 Bacteroidales bacterium
ATAATACCGATGAGGTAAATGGATATTTCAACACTGAATTCTGCTGTAGAAAAAGTGGATTTTACCATTTCCGGAAAGACATCTCTGTCGGCGACAGTGAATGTTGTCCAGAGGGAGATATCCAAACCCTGCTGCAAAAAGTAGAGAGCGGTTCGGACAATTGCCACGATCAGTGCGGCAATAAAAAATCCTATCCAGATGTAATTAAGAACCATACGGTAAAAATATAATTATGCCGGAGCAAAATCAAGTTGTTTTTTAGACAGGTTTGCCCGCAAAACAGTAATTTTTATCGGATCACCCAGTTGATATTTGTTGCCCGTGTGTCTTCCGTTCAGGCAATAATTGTCTTCATCGTATTCGTAAAAATCATCCTGCATATCACGCGTAGCGATCATTCCCTCGCATTTGTTCTCGATTATTTCAACGAATATCCCGTATTCTGTTACTCCTGATATAATGCCTTCAAATTCTTTTCCGGTCTTGTCCTGCATAAATTCTACCTGTTTGTATTTAATGGATGCTCTTTCGGCTTCCACAGCTCTCTGTTCCATGTCGGAAGAATGACGGCATCTGTTTTCATATTTGATCTTGCTCTTTGAAGCACCGCCGTTCAGGTAGTGGAATAACATCCGGTGGACCATCATGTCGGGATACCTTCTGATCGGGGAGGTGAAATGTGTATAATACTTGAAAGCCAGGCCATAATGCCCTATGTTGGTTACGGAATACACTGCTTTTGCCATGGACCTGACGGCAAGGGTTTCTACTATATTTTGTTCAGGCTTGCCTTTTACCTGTTTTAGCACAGAGTTTATTGAATTTGATATGGTATCTGTATCGATAAGCATGATATTGTGCCCGAACTTTCTGACAAAACCGGCAAATTTCTGCAATTTTTCCTGGTTGGGTTTATCATGAATTCTGTAAACAAAGGTCTTTTTTTCTTTTTTCTCTTTTTTGTTGCCAATGAAATTTGCCACCCTTTTGTTAGCCAGCAGCATGAATTCCTCGATCAGTTCATTTGATAAACCGTGTTCCCTGAATTTTATTCCCAGCGGCTTTCCGCCGGCATCGATATCGAATTTTACTTCTTCCCGGTCAAAGGAAATGGCTCCTTTTGCAAATCTTTCTTTTCTTAATTTCTGCGCCAGATCGTTCAGGACCCGAAGTTCAGCGGCCAGGTCCCCTTTACCGGTATCTATCCTTTCCTGGGCTTCTTCATAAGTAAAACGCCGGTTTGAGTAAATCACGGTTTTTCCGAACCATTCGTCCAAAAGGTTTGTCTCATTGTCAAGTTCAAAAACAGCTGAAAAGCATAACTTTTCTTCTTTTGGGCGTAATGAGCAGATGTTGTTTGACAGGCGCTCCGGCAACATCGGAACAACCCTGTCGACCAGGTAAACGGAAGTTGCCCTGGCATAGGCTTCCTCATTGAGGAGACTTTTGGTACGGACAAAATGAGTGACATCGGCAATGTGAACACCTACTTCCCAATTCCCGTTGCCAAGCTTTTTTAACGAAAGAGCGTCGTCAAAGTCATTGGCATCTTCGGGATCGATCGTAAAGGTAGTAGCCTTTCTGAAATCTTTCCTTTCCCTTAAATCCTGTTCGGTGATCTGATCACTTATCTGATCAGCCTCGTTTTCAACTTCTTTACTGAACCTGTAAGGCAGGCCGAACTCTGCCAGGATAGCATGCATTTCGGTTTCGTTCTCACCCGGAAAACCAAGCACTTCGATGACTTCCCCAAACGGATTTTTTGTTTTTTCCGGCCAATCGGTTATGTTAACATGGACTTTCTGACCGTTTTCTGCACCATGCAATTTTTCCAGGGGGATAAAAATGTCATAAGGCATCTGCCTGCTGTCGGGAATACAAAACGCATAACGGTCGAGCAGCTCAATAGTGCCGACAAAACTGGTCCTGGCTCTCTCCAGCACTTCGATCACTTCTCCTTCCGGGTTCAGATTTTTTTTCCTGGCAAAGAGGTATACTTTTACCGTATCACCATTGAGGGCATGGTGCAGGTTCTTTTGTGAGATAAAGACATCTTCTTCGATAGCATCTGTAACAACAAATCCATATCCGCCGGGAGTAATTTCAATGGTACCGATGACATATCCTCCTTTTGATTTCAGTTTGAATTTTCCGGTGTAGATCTCTTCAATGTAATCTTCCCCGGCCAGTGATGTCAATACATTGATAATTAGTTTTTTTTCTTCCGATTTTTTGATAAACAGCTGTCTTGCTATTTGTTTATAATTATAGGTTTGTGAAGGATTATTGGCAAATACACCCAGCACCCTGTTTTTTAACGTTTTCAGATTCAGGTTCTTTGCCGGTTTCCTGTTCTTTTTTCCGGTCATATTGAACTAATGTTATACATGCAAAGTAAGTACATTATCAGAGCTTTTAATAAAAATTAATTTATTCGGAATTTTGACGGATTGAAATCGGAGGGTAAGTTTCATGTATACAATGCTTTATAAAATAGCCAGGCATTTCTGATGCAAAAGATTTTGAAAATGTCAATGTTTTATTGTTATTTTTGCAGCCGGTTTACTTGTATTATCCTTTTTTAATTAAACATGCTGGCGATATTCTGAAAGAGGATTTATACAAATTGATATCAGCATTAATGGCGGAGAGTATGAATTTCTGAAGTAATTAATGCAAAATATCTACTGGTGAAAAAACGGACTTGCTACATATTGACCAACACTCACGTCTCTCCCGAACTTTATTTTAGAGATTTCTGATTCATTTGAATTAACAATTCAGATAAACTACAACTGCATGGACATTGACGGAAAATTGTTTAAAAAATTCCTTGAAAGGCAGGTTGCCCTTGAAAAGCATCATGTTGAATTTGCAAAAAGCAAACAGGATGCCAAAGGAAAACTAACAGCCAGGGAACGGATTGAGTTATTGTTTGACCCGGATACGTTCAATGAGATCGATGCCTATTCAAGGACTGCTTTTACAGATTCAAATTTCGGAAAGATCATTGACGCTTATGGCGATGGTGTGATAATAGGCCATGGGAAAATAACGGGAAGGACTGCTTTTGTTTATTCGCAGGATTTTACTGTGATGGGGGGGTCGTTAGGGTCTGTCCATGCTTCAAAAATAGCAAAGATCCAGGATATGGCGCTTAAAATGGGAGCCCCTATTATTGGCATCATAGATTCCGGAGGAGCAAGGATCCAGGAAGGAGTTGCCAGTCTGGCGGGTTATGCGTCTATTTTTAAAAGAAATGTTGAATCCTCGGGTGTGATACCCCAGATATCTGTGATTATGGGACCTGCCGCCGGAGGAGCTGTATACTCTCCTTCCATTACGGATTTTGTGTTTATGACCAACAATACAAGCTATATGTTTGTCACCGGGCCGAATGTTGTCAAGGAAGTATTGAATGAGGATGTTAGTTTTGATGAGTTGGGCGGCGCCGGCGTACACATGAAAAAAAGCGGTGTGGCGCAATTTGTTTATGAAGACGAGGAAAACACTCTTCTTGGAGTAAAAAAGTTATTGTCTTATATCCCGGCCAACAACCTTGAAAATCCCCCACGGGTCGAGATGTGCGACAAAAATTTTGATCTTGAACCTAAACTGCGTGAGATAGTGCCTGACGATACCAATAAGCCTTACGACGTCAAAGATGTCATCCGGCTGATCATGGACAAGGATAGTTTTTTTGAAATAGCGGAAAATTATGCTCAGAGTGTGATCGTCGGATTCGGGCGGTTGATGGGGCAGACTATCGGTATCCTGGCTAATCAGCCAAAGGTAATGGCCGGGGTTCTGGACATTAATTCTTCTGTCAAAGGAGCAAGGTTTATAAGGTTCTGCGATTGTTTTAATATCCCCATTCTTACGCTGGAAGATGTACCCGGATTTTTGCCGGGAATAGACCAGGAGCATAACGGTATAATCAGGCATGGAGCAAAACTGTTGTATGCATATGCCGATGCTACCGTACCAAAAATTACGATGATTCTGAGAAAATCATACGGCGGGGCATATTGTGTCATGAACAGCAAGAATCTGGGCGGTGACTTTAATTTTGCATGGCCCACGGCCGAAATAGCTGTTATGGGTCCTGAAGGGGCTGTTTCCATATTGTACAGGAAAGAGCTGCTTGAAGCTCCTGACCCGGCTAAGCTGAAAAAAGAGCTCGCCATAAAGTACAGAGATGAGATCGCAAATCCTTATGTTGCGGATGAAAAAGGATATATCGATGAGGTAATAGATCCCGCGGTTACAAGGGCTAAATTGATATTTGCTTTTGAAGCACTTGAAAATAAACATATTAATAGTCCGGTACGAAAGCATGGGAATATTCCGCTTTAGATACCCAGGCATGAATACAATGGCTTTTTTTAAAAGTATATTCAGAATATTTCTGTGTTCAATAAATTAATGTCATATTTGTGTTTGTAGCTGCAACGTGAATTAATAAATGCACTATGAAAATAAAGAGTCTCTTAATCGCAAACAGGGGAGAGATAGCCATCCGGATAAGCCAAACAGCTAAGAAACTTGGAATTAAAACATATGGCATTAAAACATCCAAAGAGCCCAATGCTTATTATCTGTCTTTTCTTGATGAAGTAATCGATTTTAGTGAGACTCTCCAAGAGATCCCTGAATTTCTGGATGTTGAGCGGATCGTTAATGCTGCAAAAAAGGAAAAGATCGATGCCATTCATCCCGGTTATGGTTTTCTGGCCGAAAGCCCGTATTTTGCTCAAAGGTGTGAAGAAGAAGGGGTTATGTTTATAGGACCTTCCCCACAGGCCATCTATAAGATGGGCAACAAAACCATTGCCAAGCAAATTGCCAGTACCCACAGGGTTCCTCTGCTGAAAGGCAGTCAGGGGAATTTAAGCAGTCCCAAAGAGGCAAGTGCTATTGCGGAAAAGATCGGTTATCCTGTTATTCTTAAAGCAGCGGCCGGAGGCGGCGGAAGAGGAATGCGTATTGTTGAGAAGTCGTCTCAGATAGAAAAAATGTATAAACTGGCTACGGTAGAGGCTGAGAAAGCTTTTAATGATCCGTCGGTTTTTATTGAAAAATACGTTCGTAATCCAAAGCATATTGAATTTCAGATTATTGGTGACAAGCATGGAAATTACATACACCTTGGTGAAAGGGAGTGTTCCGTACAAAGAAAACATCAGAAGCTGATTGAGGAATCCCCGTCCCCGGTGCTGAATAAAAACCTGAGAAAAAAGATGGGTGATGCTGCCGTAAACATTGCAAAGGCAACGAACTATTTTAGTGCGGGTACAATTGAGTTTTTGCTGGATGATGATAAGAACTTCTATTTCATGGAGATGAATACCCGTATCCAGGTTGAACATCCGGTGACAGAAGAGGTAACCGGCATTGATCTCATCGAATTGCAGATAAAGATCGCCCAGGGAGAAAAACTGGAAATAAAACAGGAAGATGTGCAGATGAAAGGATGGGCGATCGAATGCAGAATAAATGCCGAAGATGTTCAGGGAGGGTTTTCTCCTTACCTGGGACTGATAGATAAGGTTCAGTATCCAAGAAGTAAAAACATCCGGATAGATACGGGAATTGCAGACTCATCAGTTGTCACGCCTTATTATGATTCAATGATCGCCAAACTGATCGTTTATGGTGAGAACAGAGAGAAAGCCATCAGCAATTCGTTGAATGCTCTGAACAAATTCTGGATCAGAGGGATAAAAACTACCATTCCTTTCTGCAAATCTGTTTTAATGCATAAGAAATTCAAAAGCGGTGATTTTAATACATCATTTATTGAACAGGAAATGAAACAATTATATTACCAGGACAAAGACGATGAAATGCTTGCTGCTTACCTTGCAACGTTCGATTTTGCGGCTGCATTGGAAACTGACCGCACAACGCACATTGATTTTGAACAGGGAAAGAACATAAGTCCCTGGGTATTGAATAAACGCCTTAGATCCCTTTAATTGACTTGTCATGAAACTTTCGAAAAGTAAAGAGGCTGACACCGAGTATATTGCAGTTTCGCAGCAGAATAAAAAGTACAAAATAGTTAATCCGTTCAGCGAAAATATTAAGATCAACAGTAAAAAGGTTGATATCAAGATCTTTGATGATGAGAACGGCTTTACTTATTTGTTGTATAAAAGAAAAAAATACCTTGTTGAGATCGTAGAGAAGTCTCAGAATAAGTATACAGTCCTGCTCAATGGAGTTAGCTATAATTTCAGTATTGAAACCCCGATTTCTTATAAAAGGAAAAAATACCTGGATAAGAACAAGTCAAAAACAAAAGTCGAGTTGGTTGGCGCTCCCATGCCCGGGAAAATAGTCGATATTATGGTAGATACAGGTGCAAAGGTGAAAGAAGGGGAAGCTATTCTTATTCTCGAGGCCATGAAAATGCAAAATGAGATCATAGCACCTGTTTCAGGAGTTGTGAAGAAAATATTTGTCCGCCAGGACAATGTGGTCAATAAAGAGGATGTTCTGATTGAAATTGAAAAATAGATCCTTCAGGCTTCCTCAGATCTTTACCAAATGGTTTTTTATTGCATAAACCACCAGACTGATCGAATTTTTGGAATCTGTTTTAAATAACAGACTGGATCTGTGCCTTTCGACGGTTCTCTGACTGATAAACAATTCTTCTGAAATTTGCTGGTTGGAATACCCTTTGCATATAAGATTAAGAACTTCCTTTTCTCTCGGTGTAAGTTCAATGCCTCCCTCTTCCGGTTTGGTTTTAATCAGTTTCAATAACAATTCCTGTGAAAAATAGTTACCACCGGCATGAACCCTTCTGATGGCTTCCGTGAGTTCGTTATTGTCAATATCTTTCAGGATAAAGCCCTTCACACCCAGGTCGATCATCGTATTGTAATATTCAACATCTCCATACATCGAGAGAACAAGAATATCCAGATCGGGATATTTCTCCAGTGCTCTTTTGGTTGTTTCAACACCATCCAGTTCCGGCATGTTAATATCCATCAACACGACCTCCGGTTTAAGATTTGGTATTAATTCAAGGAATTGCTTTCCGTTTGATGCTTCAATAACGACTTCCATATCATTTTCATTTCCGATGATAAATTTCAGTCCGTTTCGGAAGAGCTGATGATCATCTACGATAGCAACCTGGATTTTAGGAGTATTAGCCATAATTGGTCGGGTAGAATTTAGTAATTGCTAAAGTATAAATTTACAACAAATTAATTCAATGATTCTCCGATCGGAATACTGATCTTACACTCAAAACCTTTTGATTTTTTACGGAATTCATAGATTCCGTTGAGTGATTTTACGCGGCTGATAACGTTTGACAGACCCATTCCGTGTTTTTGTAATTTCCGGATGTTGTTCACATCAAACCCAATTCCATCATCACTATAAGCAAAAAGCAGCTTTTGATTTTCTTCATTTAAGGATATGCTGATTATATTTGCTTTTGCATGTTTCAGAGTATTGTTAATGAGTTCTTTCAGGATTCTGTAAAATGAATTTTCAATGGTATTGGAATAACGTTCGTTTGTCAGGTTACTTTCAAACTTGACTTTCATGAAATCAGGTATTTTCTTAATAAACGATTCAATGGCTGAAACCAGGCCGTAGTTAATCAGGATATGAGGGCTCAGATCATTGGAGACTTCCTTGGTAGTGGTGATGGCTTCTTTGATTACCTCATTCAATTGCTCAATGATAAATTTTCTTTTTTCTTCATCCATTGTGTTTTCAAAAGAATTCAGATACATCTTTATACTTGACAACAAAGGGCCGAGATCATCGTGGAGGTTTTTTGCAAACCTGTCCCGTTCCTGTTCTTCCGTTTTGATTACAGCATCGAGAATATGTTTTTCGACCTGTTTTCTTTCCGATATATCGCGAAGTGTAATGATTATACCATGTATAGAGGAGTGGTTCAGCATATTTTTACCAATTGCTTCAAGCGGGACCCATCTGCCATTTGCATGTCGCATCCTGAATTCCATGGTGACTATGGTATTTTCTTTGGATAACAGGGCTGCAAGCTTTTCATGTGCTGTTTCAACATCTTCGGGAGCCAGCAGATCCATTCCTTTTCTGCCAACCAGGAAACCTTCTTCATAACCAAGAACGTTTTTTGTCGAAGGCGTATCGTAGAGGATCGTGGTATCATGGTCGATAATCAGCACAATATCCGAAAGTTGCTGGACGATGGAGCGGAATCGCTCTTCGCTTCTTCTTAATGCGTCTTCAACACCTTTTTGATATGTAATATCCCTGCCAACCCCGATGATTTCTTTGATATTATTTTTTTCATCCAGAATGGCTTTATCTCTCCAGGCTATCCATCGCCACCCGAGTTTTGTATTGGCACGTTGTTCGATGTAACAGGTATAGGGTGGTTTATACAATGCTTCCAAAGCTTTTGCTGTCGTTGTTTTTTGTTGTTGAT
>JASFVU010000497.1:0-3184 GCA_050049665.1 Bacteroidales bacterium
CTTCATGGATCACCGGGATGTATTTTTTCCCGATCAGTTCATTTTCCGATTTACCAAATAATTCGCAATAGGAAGGGCTGGCAAAGGCAAGCATTCCTCTGGAATCGATTTTGATGATCAGATCAGTTTGTCCGTTAACAAGCAGCCTGTATTTTTCTTCACTTTCGGATAATGCTTCAACCGATTCTTTTCTTTTCAGCACATTGACGAGTGTCTGACCTATAATGCGTAACAGGGATATTTCATCTTCCAGCCATTGACGATCGGCCCTGTTCATTGCCAGTCCCATAAAACCGAGAACTTCCTCCTGATAATGCAAAGGCACTTCGATCAGAGACCGGATGTCCTGTTCATTGAGAATAGATCTCAGCAAGGTTGCTTCTTCCGGAATATCATCAGGGGTTTCAATGCGAATTACCTTGTTGGCTTTCATTTGTCTTGTATGCCAGTCGGTAATTTCAAAATTGACACCTTCAAGCATCTTTTTGTTAAAACGGATTTCGCTGTTGTGCCAGAAGTGTGTTATGCCCAGCTTATTTGTTTCGAAATTAAGAAGGAACAAATAAGCTGCATCGGTCATTGTAAACGTACAGATCTCTTTGAATGCCTTTTTTATGTTTTTATCAACATCACTCAACGGAATGTTTATAAAACGGGAAGAGATATCGAAGATCAGTTTTTCAAACTCATACCTGTAACGGATCTGGGAATCAATTTTTTTCTTTTCGTCGATGTCTTTTATTACACCAATTATCTTTTTTTCATTGCTCAGGATAATCGGTTTCAGGGTAATGTCGGTCCAGAATGTGGATTTGTCTAATCTTTTTGCGATCCATTCGAATCTGTGTTCTCCTTTTTCAATTGCCTTTTCGATATGTTGATACATATCCTCTTTCGTAAAGGGCGGTTCCCCTAATGAGAATTTGTTGATATCATCTGTAATAATGCTGAAATAGTCAGTATTGAACATGTTTAACAGCGTATCATTAACATCCTCGATTTTTTTCCTTTTTGTATCGAAAATAGCAATGGCTTCGGTAGAGGAATTAAAAATTTCCCTGTAATTGCTTTCACTTTCAATGATTGCCCGCTCAGCTTCTTTCCAGTCGGTTATGTCCATAAAGCAGCCGATTACAAGCTCAGATTCTGAAGTCTTATCTTCAATAAGAACAGCCTGATCATAGATCCAGATATCATTATCATGAACATCTTTCCAACGGTATTCCACTGCGATCGGGACATTTGGTTTCATTTCGTCAAACGAACCGCCGACAATGCTGTAATCTTCCCTGTTGATCCTTGAGACCCACAAATCGGATGTTTTCTGAAAATCTTCGGGCATAAAACCCGTAAGCGGTTCAATTTGACTGCTGCACCAGAAACTATTTTGCCTGTTTTTTTTGTCGTACGAGTAATAAGCCATTGGGACCGACTGCAACAGCAATTTCATCTGTGCTTCACTTTGTTGCAGTTTGGATGTTCTTTCCTCTACAAGTAATTCAAGTTGTTTTTTGTACTTTTCCAGTTCGAGTTCAATGGTTTTTCTTTTCGTAACATCTATGTTAATTCTTCCGAATAATCTCTGATCTCCTATCCGGACAGGGAAGATCCTGTATTGAATGTACTTTATTTTCCCATTTATTTCTTTCTCAAATTCATCGATAAATAATTCGTTACCGGGCTTGTTTATGTATTTGTGAACTGCTTTTTTTATTCTGGTTTTTTCTTTTTCGGTTTTTCTCTTTGCCGGCACGTAATCATAATCCAGAAGCCATACAGGCTTGTTAAGATATGTTTCCCCCGGGACTTCATAAATGTTTGACATAGCCTGGTTCCAGTCTATGATCATTCCTTTGCTGTCAATCAGGCATATTCCTTCCGATGATTGCTCGACAAAACTTCTGAATAAATTATGATCGGGTTTTGCCTGCGGATTATTTTCTTCTGACCAGATATTTTTTACCTTTTCATCCATTATTTGCCTGATTAAAAATTAAATCGAGCATAGACAGAATTCATATTAAAGATAATTTTGTATCTATTTTAAAGGTATTAAATTTTTACCGGACGCAATAAATGAATTTACCCCCGGCAGCATTGCCGGGATCATTTAAGCAGGGGAGGTATAAGCAAATACTGAAGCAATGGCAGGTTTCTACATACACATACCTTTTTGCCGTAAGCAATGCTATTACTGCGATTTTCATTTTACGGTTTCGTTTAAGCATTTGAACAAGGTCATTGAAGCCATTAAACTGGAAATAATAAGAAGAAAAAAAGAATTTGAAACGGTGGGATTCGATACGGTATATTTTGGAGGAGGCACTCCCTCTATATTACCTGTCAGGGAATTGAACAGTTTGTTTGAACTGATAAAAATGAATTTCAGGTTACATTCTGAACCTGAAATTACACTTGAAGTAAATCCTGATGACCTGACAAAGGAATACCTCAGGGAATTGAGGGCGAAAAGCCCCGTAAACCGTCTCAGTATTGGTGTTCAGTCGTTTGATGATCATATTCTGAGGTTTTTGAACCGCCGGCACGATTCAAAAGCCGCTGTTAATTCTGTAAAACATGCGAAAAAACAAGGCTTTGAAAATCTGAATATCGATCTGATTTATGGTATTCCCGGAACGGATGTGCAGGCCTGGAACAAAAACCTTGAATTATTCGGGACTTTGAATATTCCTCATTTGTCGGCTTATCACCTGACCATAGAACCAAAAACGGTATTTGCCTATTACAGGAAAAAGGGGAAGATCAAGCCTGTTCCCGAGGAAGAAAGCATAAGGCAATTCAATTTGCTGACCCGTTTTGCTTCGGAGAATAACTATGAGCATTATGAAATTTCAAATTTTGCCAAACGGGGTTTTCATTCAAAACATAATCTGAATTACTGGAACAGGGAAGCCTATATCGGTATTGGTCCGTCGGCGCATTCGTTTGATGGCCGGCAGAGGAGGTGGAATGTTGCAAACAATACAAAATACTATGATTCACTTTTAGATCATACGGATGATTATTATGAGTCGGAAGAGCTGGATAAAAAGACTGCATTCAATGAGTACCTTATGACTTCATTGAGGACCATCGGCGGAATTGACGGAAAATACCTTGCCGGGCATTTTGGCGAAGAATTTTCTGCCGATTTTGAGAAAGACATCAAACGTTTTGTAGAACA
>JASFVU010000349.1:0-4167 GCA_050049665.1 Bacteroidales bacterium
CTTTTATCAGGATACGGAAAGGCACAAAAGTATTGCCTCTTCATTCCTGGAAAAGAAATGGTACAATGAAATAGAGAAACCCAAGGGCCTCTTATGTATTGCCGGAGGTGTGTTGTATTACTCTAGCGGAGAGCAAATAAAAGACTTTTTTATTTCGATGGCAGACCATTTCGGGCAATGTGATTTTTTCTTCGATTCTCTTTCCCCCATGGGAATGAAAATTGCTAAAAAGCAAGTATTAAAAAAAGGGGGTATGGGTATGTCTTCGGATGGCGGATGGGGACTGAAGCCAGTTAAATCACTCGAAAAATGGGATAACAGAATTAAAGTTGTTGATGCAATACCCATGTACAAAGGGATGAAGAAAGGACTTCCATTGTCGCAAAAGCTTGGCCTGTCTGTTCCTGATTTATTAGGTGTGTGTCACATGATATATGTAAACATAAAATAAGGAAACTGCAAAAAACAAATAAACAATGAAAATCCGGAAAATCAATACATTTTTCAGAAAAATGGCCGAATTTCAGATCAGGTACCGTTGGTCTCTGATAATTTTTGCCTTCTTACTTACTGCATTTGGTGTAGCTGGCCTTCGGAAAGTGAACATGGCCAATTCGCGTGATAGCTGGTTCGATGACAAAGAAGCCATTGAAATTGCCACTGAGGAATTTGAAGACCAGTTTGGCAACAACGATAATATCAGTGTCCTTATTGAAGCCGAAGATGTTTTCGATCCTGAAGTTCTCAATATGATGAGAGAACTTGGCGAAGAATTGCTCGACAGC
Source organism: Bacteroidales bacterium (assembly GCA_050049665.1). Lineage (GTDB taxonomy): Bacteria > Bacteroidota > Bacteroidia > Bacteroidales > UBA10428 > UBA10428. The sequence continues at coordinate 786 of JASFVU010000349.1, forward strand.
ATTCCTTATGCCGATGAAATTACATCCCTGGTCGATATGGAAATATCGGTAGGTACCGAAGAGGGTATCCGGGTGATCAATCCGTTTGAAGATGGTATTCCTGATGATCCGCAGAAACTTGAAGAAATCCGCCGACTGGTACTTTCACGTAAAGCAATAGTGGGTAAACTGGTTTCGGAAGATTGTACCGAAACCTGGCTTACCCTTTCTCTGTTAGAATATCCCGAAGAGGAAGAATGGGAGAAAGTGACCACCAAAGACCCCATGTTTCAGGATGGTGAAGCGGCAATACGGGTACTAACGAATCCCAAATGGCAAAGCGATAAGTATAGCCTTAAACCGGTTGGTATGCCTTATACCGAGACAGAAGAACGGGATTTCTTCGGTGCCGAGATCTTTAAAAGGGTTTTATCAGGTTTTTTTATAATGATCATTTTACTGGCTTTGTTTATCCGTTCTCTGCGGGGGGTTGTTGTTCCTGCATTTACCACCGCCACAGGTATTTTAGTGGTATTCGGCATAATGGGATGGTTGGGAATTGATGTTCAGCAAACCATGATGATGCTCCCGGTATTGTTGGGTATGGCTTTGTCGGTCGGCTATTCCATTCATCTGGTAAATGCTTTTAAACGGATTTTCAGGGTAACAGGCAACCGGAAAGAATCGGTTATCGAAGCTGTGGAAGAAGTGGGCTGGCCCATATTTTTTACGGCCATGACCACCATTGGCTCGGTACTGTCATTTATTTCAGCCGGTATTTTAACTATTGCATGGGTAGGCTATAGCTGTGCTGCCCTTGTTTTTGCCGATTACCTGTTTGTCATTATCCTGGTTCCTGTTTTAATGAGCTTTGGCAAAGACCGGAAAGTTACTGACGAAGAAAAGACCAAAATTCCGTTATTTGAAAAATGGATGGAAGGCATTGGCCGGTTTGTATTGAAAAATAAGATAGCTATCCTGTTTGTCTTTGCAGTTTGTATAATAATAATTACCCCCGGGATCCGCAATGTTACCAGAAATATGGACGCTTTCCGTTTTATGGGAACGAAAATACCTTATGTTAAACGTGCTTATGATGTTACGCAATCGCAACTGGGTTCTTACCTGACATATAATATTACGGTTAAGTTTGACGAACCCGATGCTGTAAAAGATCCGGAGGTGCTCAGTAATTTTGACACCCTGCTGGATACCATATCGGCATTTGAACTGACCAAGAAAAACGAACACGCTGCATCGGTGTTTTCAATACTTGATATTATTAAAGAAATGAACCGGACCTTGCACAGTGACAGTGTGCAATATCATACAATACCCGGTAACAGTGATATGATTGCCCAGGTATTGTTACTTTATGAAATGTCGGGAGGCACGAAAACATTTAACTGGATCGACGAAGATTACTCCATGCTTCGGGCGCAGATACAAATAGAGAAATTTGAAGCCAACGAGATCGTAAAGGAACTGGAAACCATTAAACGGATAGGCAGGGAAAGCTTTCAGGAGGCTGATGTTAACTACGTGGGCAGTGCAGTTCAGTTTGCCGAATTGAATAATAAAATTGTCACGGGTGAACTGAAATCGGTTGTTTGGGCACTTGTTATAATCGGGGTGCTGCTGATCATTGTGTTCAATAGCATAAAAACCGGCCTTATTGGCATGATCCCCAATCTGATGCCACTCGCTGTTATAGGCGGTTACATGGGACATTTCGATTCGCCGCTCGATATGATGACCATGACCATTATGCCCATGTTATTGGGTATTGCCGTGGATGATACCATTCATTTTATCAACCAGATAAAATTCGAGTTCGAGAAATGTAACAACTACAATAAGGCCATTATTAAATCATTCCATACAGTTGGTAAAAGCCTGGCCATGACCACTATAATTCTTTGTGTATCCTTTACGATGTTTTGTTTCTCCCCGATTGCCAATATGGTACGTATCGGCTACCTGGCATCAATGGGGCTGCTTGTGGCTTTGCTTACCGATTACCTGGTAACCCCTGCTTTAATTAGTATAACTAAACCTTTTGGAAAAGAAAAAAAGCCAATAACCAACAGAAATTAAACTTTAAAATAAAAAAATATATTCAATATGGATCTTACCATAAAAAACGAACAAGGAGATATTTGTGAATTAATTGATAATTAAAAATAAATAGACATGGACAATAAATTATTACTTACAGCAACAGCCCTGGCATTTTTTATTATCTGCCCCCGAATGGCAGGAATGGTTCATGTAGTTTGTAAATATTCGGAATTGCCTTTGATAAAAACAGCTCTTTTAGGTTCAGTAATAGCTATCCCTTTAATTATATTAATGGTTTGGATTTTTTCAAAATTTGGTATTACAGGGGCATTGATTTTTTGTATTCTTACTGATCTTGCCAGTGCCTTTATGTTAAAGGAGATTAGCCTGAGAGCGAGTATCGATACGATTATTATAGCCGTATTTGTTTTAATAGCAGTAAAAATAGCCCCTATGATTTCAGGGGCAATAATTAAATAGTTAAACAAAAAAATCATGAATATTCAAAAAATGAGGATTTACTCTTTGGTTGCCGGCTTAATCATAGCAGCAACGGGTATTCAGGCCCAATCTCTTACCGGGTGTGATATCGTTCAGAAAGCAAAAGACCGTCCCGACGGCGATACCCGTTCATCGGAGATGACTCTGAAACTTATTAATAAAAAAGGTGGTGTCCGGGAACGGAAAGTGATCTCTTATTCCATGGATTTTGGTAAGAACAAAAAAGACCGTAAAACCCTGATGTTTTTCCAATATCCGGGCGATGTAAAAGGCACCGGTTTTTTGACATGGGATTATGATGAGATAGGTAAGGACGACGACAAATGGTTGTATCTGCCAGCCCTGAAAAAATCAAGACGTATCAGCGGATCATCAGCCAAAAAGGATTATTTCATGGGCACCGATTTCACCTACGATGATATGGGCAGCCGCAACGTGAATGAAGACGACCACAAACTGTTGCGTGAAGAAACCGTGGAAGGCCATAAATGCTGGGTGGTGGAATCGACATCCAAAGACAACCGCGACATCTATTCGAAAAAAATATCGTGGATACGCCGGGATTGCCTGATAGCCATGAAAGTGGAATATTACGACCGGACAGGCAAGCTGCACCGCGAACTCAAAATGTCCGGCATCGAAAAGGCAGATGGCTTCTGGCTGGCTAAAGAAATGCACATGACCAACGTGCAAACCAATCATCAGACCATCATTATCATAGAAAATCCTAAATACAATATTGATATTGATGAAAACGCATTTACTGTGGCGAAACTGGAAAAGGGGAGCTTGTAGGATTTTAGTGGCATGAAAACAACATATTACATTTTTTTTCTTCTCT
>JASFVU010000350.1:0-4154 GCA_050049665.1 Bacteroidales bacterium
TCAACTAATCACCTAATCGGTGATGTGCACCTTCTCATCTTCCGGCGATATAATCCTTTCCGGGGAAACAACTAAAAAACTGAAGAACAAATAGTTAAATATATGTTTTGTATATGTCTGAAGTTACCATTATTTTTGCGAGCTGTTAATGAAGAGAAGGTGAAATTTGTATCGGAAAGATCATCACTTGGCGGCGGGATCATGATCCCTGCCTCAAAGTCGCATACCATTCGGGCTGTGGCTGTTGCTGCTATGGCCAACGGGACTTCCATTCTTCACAATCCACTCGACTCTGAAGATGCAAGATCTGCTTTGAAGGCAGCCGGGGAATTCGGTGCAAGGATAAAAGTTCTTGACGGGAAATGGATCATTGAAGGGGTTGACGGAAAAATAAACAAACTGGCCGGTTATATAGATGTTGCCAATTCCGGAACATCGTTGAGGATATTCAGTGCATTGGCGGCTCAAGCCGATCATGACATGACATTTGACGGAGATCCTTCGATCAGGCAAAGGCCGATGACCCCTCTTATTTCCGCTTTGCAAAGCCTTGGTGCCAAAGTAAAATCACAAAATAACAGGTGTCCGTTTACGGTGAGAGGTCCTTTGAAAGGAGGTTCTGCTACGGTTGACGGCATAAGTTCACAATTTGTTACTGCTTTGCTGTTTACTGCACCTTTGACAAAAGACGATACCGAGATACGGGTCAAGAATTTACATGAAAGATCTTACGTGGAAATTACTCTCGATTGGTTGAGAAGCCAGCAGATCGACTTCGAACAGGACGGACTGGAATGGTTTAAGATCAGGGGAAAGCAAAAATACAAAGCATTTGAAAAGCAAATTCCGGCCGACTTTTCCTCCGCTACGTTTGCTCTTTGTGCAGCCGCCGTCACACAATCCGAGATATTGATCAAAGGTCTTGATTTCGGTGATCATCAGGGAGACAAGATGGTATTTGAGTATCTTAAAAAGATGGGGCTTGAAATGCAACATGAAAAAGAAGGAGTAAGGGTGACAGGAAAAGAACTTAACGGAATCGAGATCGATATGAACAATACGCCCGATGCACTTCCGGCCATGGCAGTTGTCGGTTGTTTTGCAAAGGGAAAGACCAGGTTATACAATGTGGAACAGGCCCGTTTAAAGGAATGTGACCGCATCAGTGCGATAAAGAAAGAACTGACCTTTATGGGGGCTAAAATAGAAGAATTAAAGGATGGCCTGATCATTGAAAACAGCAAACTGACGGGAAGGGAGGTTCACGGATATAACGATCACAGGATGGTCATGGCCTTATCCATAGCAGGGTTGGCTTCGGAAGGCGAGACCATTGTGGACGCGGCAGGATCGGTAAGTGTGACCTATCCTTCTTTTTTAACTGATATGACCTCAATAGGAGCGAAAATCAAAAAAATACAATAATCTAATACTTTTAACTATGCTTGGATGCACATACGGCACTTTATTTAAAACTACGGTAGCAGGTGGTTCTTACCAGGAAGGTTTGTCGATCAATATCCAGGGAGTACCGCCCGGATATTATTTTACCGAAGAAGAAATTTATGTGGAGCTGATGCTTCGTAAACCTGGTCAGGGAGAGCTAACGTCTCCGCGAAGGGAAGCAGATGTCCCGGTTATTTACAGTGGTGTGAATGCGGCGGATACCATGCCGGGATTTAAGAATAAGGGATTTACGAACGGAACTCCGCTGGTTATCCTTATTCCTAATGTCGACAGACATTTTGAGCATATAGAACAGTATCAGCAGACCAACCGCACACCGAGACCCGGACACGCATCTTATGCTTCTTATCAGAAATACGGGGAATTTGATGATTCGATCGGGGCCGGGTTTTTTAGCGGCAGGTATACATCATCGATTGTTGCCGCAGGTTGTATTGCTAAAAAAATCCTGAAGGATCATGGCATTGAAGTTGTTTCCTTTGTTCGTGAAGCAGCCGGAATACGGATGGATGACATGCCGCTTGACAAGATCAAAAAGAAAGCAGCGGCTTACCGGGAGGTAAGGAAACAGTATGATCCCATTTACCTTGAGATGTTTGCCTCCGGCAAGCTGAAGACAGATTTGCGGTTTTTTGAAAAAGCGGCTATTCTGGCTGACCTGGAAAAACGGATCCCCGAAATTAAGAAACCCGTTTACGATGAAAAAGAGATCAAAGCCAGATACGGGATCAATCCGAAAATATTCTGCCCCGATGCCGATGTTGCAGATGCCATGCACGATGAGATTGTAAGGATCATGAAAGAAGGGGATTCATCCGGAGGTATTGTTGAGGTTGTGGTGACCGGTGTCCCTGCCGGCATGGGGGAACCCGTTTTCAAAAAACTTGATGGAGAATTGGGAAGATTAATGGCTATTGGAACAGTAAAAGCGGTTGAAGTAGGCTGTGGTATGCAGGCTGCTGAAATGACCGGTTCTCAATGCAACGATGCCATGCGTGTTGAGGACGGGAAAGTAGTATTCAAATCGAACAATGCGGGAGGTATTACCGGTGGACTGACAACCGGACAGGAAATCGTTGCCCGGGTGGCCGTCAAGCCCACGCCGACCATTGCCAAACCACAGGTTACGATCGATAAAGTTAGCCTGGAGAATAAGGAACTGGCTGCGGTGACACGACGTGATCCTACTATCGTAGCAAGAATGTGGCCTGTTGTGGAGGCTCAGACAGCACTGATCATCCTGGACAACTATATGCAGCATGTAGCCTATCAGGCTATGAAGCCAAAAAAATAATACCGGTTATCATTGACCATTAACACATTGCGAACTTTGCGATAACTTTGTGGACTCTGCAGTTAAAATTTCATTAACTGCAGAGCCTCTTTGTAAATTTGAGAAAAATCAGTCAGAAAATAATAAGTTGAGATATTTTATCATAGGTTATAAAAACAGTGGCAAAACTTCAATCGGGAAAAAACTTGCCAGGCATCTGCAGATGGAATTTGTAGATCTCGATGATGTCATTGAAAAACGAGAGGGGAGATCCATTCCTGCATTGTATTCGGAATTTGGGGATGAACAATTCAGAGTAAAAGAATGGGAGGCGCTGAAAGAGGTGGTGAAAAGCGATAACCTGGTTGTCTCACTGGGAGGAGGGACCCCCTGTCACTGCGATAACATGAACCTGATAGAAAAATACGGGGAAGTGATCTATATCCAGCTCGATAACGATACTTTGGTGAGCCGGTTAAAAGAAGCAACGAAAGACAGGCCAATTGTACTGAATATGAATGATGAAGAATTGCGGCATTACGTAAAAGACATCAGGGATCGCTGCGAACATCATTACCAAAGGGCGAAATACCACGTTGAAGGAAAAGACCTTACCGTTTCAAAAATTCTGGAGGTCATTCATAACGATCAGGGAATAAGGAAGTAGTGACGTGTCATACTTAATATTGAGAAATGACATTGAAGCTCCCCGCCGAAAGCCCATGCAGAGCTGAGAGATGAGCAGTAAGAGAAATGACGAGAAAGTGTTTATTATTGATGAGTTGAAGAAGTAGACTTTGGATAGATATCCGGATCAGAGAAATTTTAATCGCTATGAATTGGCCCTCGGCTTCGGAAGTTCACTATTTAATTTTTAGTCATAGGTTTCACAATTCCGCAATTTATCTATCCTATGATCAGACCGTCTGGGAAAATAGTTTTAATTTATCGGACACCATGTATGGTGTCCCTACAGTATCAAAAAAAACTTATTATTGCAATGTAGGGTCACGATACATCGTGACCGAATATAGTACCAATCTAATTTTATAAATACAATCGCCGGCATGCAGGAAAATCTCCTTTCAAGTAAAGAATGCTGAATTGCATAAGACAAACACCTCTGTCTGAACGGATGTATCCGTTCAGACGGGCAGGCAAACAGCCAAAAGCCAACAACTTCTCACCAAGGTGTGACCACTGGATACAGATGAAGAAACCCGGATAATAAGGAAGAATGAAATACAGGATATCTGTCAGATTTTATTTTACCGATTCTGTATACATTTGCCAATTCATCTCAGAACTGTTGCATGATCAGACCCCCGACAAACAGGAATAGTATTGTTTTGGCCTTACTGGCATGCATTCTCTGGTCAACAGCATTTGCCGGTATTAAAATAGGCCTCCGGTA
>JASFVU010000352.1:0-4150 GCA_050049665.1 Bacteroidales bacterium
CAGGATCCGTTTGGGTATGTTTTATGGTGGACACATGGAGGTCCTACAGGTGCTTCTGATATTATGAATATACATTATGCTGACAGGTTAAATGACCGGTACCCATCGTTTACTTTCCAGGTGTCATGCTTAAACTCACATCCTGAAACAGAAAATAATTTATCCTACACTCTGCTTACTAACGGAGGGATATGTACTATTGGAGCCACACGTGTATCGTGGTATTATCCGGGACAAACTTATTTTAGCGGAAGTCCTTCCAATTCAGGGATGGGCTATGAGTACTCCAGAAGAATTCTGGCTTACGAATATAGTGCAGGAGCCTCATTATACGAGTTGAATCAGTTGCTTTCAAACGGAATTTGGATGAACAAAACCGTTTTCAATATCTATGGAGATCCTTCTTTAAAGGTAACAAGCAAAACAGTTCAACCACCTTATGCAGAGAGTGATTCCGTAGAATATGGGGATCCTGTTCCGGACCTGATCGCTGTGGGTGAAAATATAAAATGGTATGGTGATAATAATTTGGAAAACCTTATTTATGAGGGAGATACGTTTTCTACCGGGGAAACAGATCCGGGAATATATACCTACTATGTAACCCAATCATTCAATGGCCATGAAAGTCGGCCAACTCTTGTTACACTCACCATATATTTAATTGTTCCGCCTCCTGTTGTGGAGGATATTACAATTCAGTTTGGAGATCCAACGCCTGATTTTAATGTTACGGGAGAAAATATCAAATGGTATTCTGACCCTGATAATCCATTGTATGATCAAAGAGACGGGAGAACATATCGTGTAACTGAAATTGGGAACTATTTCTGGATGGCAGATAATCTGAATTACTATACCAATGAAGGTTCATGGTATTATAATGAAGACAGTATTACCTGTTCTAATACATATGGCAGACTTTACAATTGGGAAACAGCACAAAATGTATGCCCGGATGGCTGGCAAATAGCAAGTAATGTACAATGGGATGCATTGGATGTGGATACATTCAATCTGAAAACAGATGGCAATGTTGGATTTAACGGGCAACTGGCAGGTTTCAGGGACTACTATGGCAATTATTCAGGTGCGGAGAACATAGGACTCTTCTGGAGTTCGTCAGAGGAAATTATTGGCTCAAGCAGCGCATACAATTATCATTTGTCAAAAGATATTGATTTTGGTATTATACAATCGAGAGGTAATAAAGTATCGGGCCTGTCAGTGCGGTGTTATACTGAAAAGACAGCCCCGGTCGATACCGGCAATATTTTCAATGCAGGATTTGCTGATATTGGTAAGTATACCTTTTATGTAACTCAGACAGTGAGCGGTTTTGAAAGCCGTCCGGCCAGGGCAGTTTTAACCATATTACCAAACCCACCGGCAGCCGAAGATGTTTCCATATGCTATGGTGAGGAATTACCCGGGCTTTATGCAAAAGGAGAAAACATCAGGTGGTATGATGCTCCTTTACATCATTATTTGGATAAACGGGACGGACAACTATACAAAACTACAGAAATGAATAATCAGATATGGATGGCAGAAAACATGAATTATTATACTTCCGGTGGTTCTGCATACTATGATTACGATAGTCTCTCTTATGCCGAGATTTATGGCAGATTGTACAACTGGCATGCAGCAGAAGATATATGTTTTGAGGGATGGCGATTACCGACCTACAATGATATTAAGAGCCTCATATTTGAAGGTGGTGCCATGAAAGAAAAAGGGACTGAACACTGGAAACCACCGAATACAGGAGCGACGAACGAAACCGGTTTTACGGCTCTTCCGGCAGGTTGCCAGTATTATGAAGAAGATGGTTTTACAGGAATTGGTGAATATGCATATTTCTGGAGGGGTGGAATAACATTTTATAAACTATCCTATGATAATGATTTTCTTTGGCCTGATAAAGATTCGGATTATCATTTATTTTCAGTTCGATGTCTGACCGATGGTAATGCATACATTCATACCGGTAATATATTCGTTCCCTATGGATCAGGGATTGGGGAATATACCTATTACGTTACACAAACAATAAACGAAATTGAATCTCTTTCTGATACAGTTGTTTTTACTATACGTTCCATACCTGCTCCCCCGGTAGCGGAGGATACCGGTGCCTGTGAAAATCAGGAGTTAAAACTCCTTACGGCAGAAGGAGAGAACATTAAATGGTATGCTGATTTCGATAGTGTAACACTGGTTGATGAGAGAGACGGGAAGAAATATCTGTCGGTGAAGATAGGATCTCAATGGTGGATGGCTGAAAATCTGAATTATGGTGTAATGATTGATAATGCCAACGAACAAACTGATAATGCTGTTGCTGAAAAGTATTGTTACGACAACGCAGAGGAATATTGTGATACCTATGGTGGGCTGTATCAGTGGAATGAGCTCATGAACTACACTGATTATGAAGTAAACCGGGGTATCTGTCCGGAAGGCTGGCATATTCCGGATGATTTGGAGTGGATGTTGATGGAAAGATACCTGGGGATGAATGTGTCAGGATCATTGCTAAAGGAATGGAGAGGGACAGGGGAAGGAGACAAACTGAAGGAGGAAGGGCCCCTTCACTGGAAGGAGCCGAACACAGGTGCAACGAATGAGATTGGATTTACTGCATTGCCGGGAGGGACCCGTTACCTGGATCATGAATTCTACAATCTGCATTCCTGGGCTTATTTCTGGACATCAACACTGGAACAGAGCGGATATGCTTACAAAAGGAACCTGAATACACTGGAAAGCAGAATACGCCGGATGAGTGCCGATATCGAAGAAAGCATGTCGGTAAGATGTGTGAAAGATGATATTCTTGCAGGCGATGGGGATGCACTTGTCGTTGATCAGGATACAACCGGTGTTTACGGATTCTGTGCTACACAAACTATTGACGGGTGTGAGAGCGCTCCTTTCCGGGTTGACCTGATAATATACCCGGTACCGGTTGTTGATCTTGGGCCCGATACCACCATCAATAGCCATCAGAATTTACTCCTGGGAGTGGATGACGCAGGGTATTCTTATACCTGGAATACGGGGGCTGACGATACTTCAATAATGGTTTCAGGCGGGGAATTGGGAGAAGGGATCCATACCTATTGGTTAATAGCCACTGACAGCAATTCATGTGAGAATGCAGACACGATCATTGTTACCGTGATCAATACAACTTCTGATAATGCCCGGGTCAATAGTGGAGAGATCAGGATTTATCCGAACCCGGTGAAAGACCTTTTGATTATCGGAGTGGAAGAATTGCATGAAAAGGACTTGGTGATCACTCTTGCTGATCAGCTCGGTAATGTAATTTACAGAGAAGTATACCGGGAATTAATTCAGGGAGAAAACATTGAAATTGATATGTCGTCCTTAACAAAAGGAGTCTATTTTATTCAGCTTCGCGATCAGGATTTGATTATTGCCGGATGTGTTGTCAAACAATAATTCATGAGCAATTAGGATAAAAGTATTTTGTTTACCTGCTAATTCCCAATGTTGAAGTTTATTAGAAAGTGGAAAAACCGTCTTAAAAAAATCTGTAAGAATTTAAGCATGGTTTTCGGGAGCGGGGCATGTGGAGAAGTCTTGTCTGACCCCGCCTTTGCTGGGGGAGTTTGACTTCGCACGGAGAAAGTCTATCCGACTAATGTAAGTTGGATACGGAAGCGGCCCTTGGCTTCCCTGTCTGACCAAAAGGCAGGCAATGACGATTAGTTGCCCCTTATTGTACCTTATCTCATATTCGATTATAACTCATAGGATTTCCGCATAAATACTTTTGACTTGTTAGTTAACGCTGAGAGTTTTCTGATCTCCTGTTTGATATAACCCATATTAAGACGAAATCTTTCACTCGCCATTGCGAAATGATACTGCTCATCGTTGAAATCATCATCCAGATAGTACATATCATCGATAAAATCTTTATATGCCTGATCCTTCATATGGGTTTCGATAACCGAAAAATAAGCTGTTAAGGCTATTTCTCTGTTATATTCCGAATCAACAAATTTAATATTATCCGGTTTGATCAGCTTTTTCAGTTTAGCTTCTATATGAGTCGTTTTTTCTTTCTTGGGACCCTCATCGTAAAGGCCATTTTTCTCAGCGATTTTTGAAT
>JASFVU010000353.1:0-4149 GCA_050049665.1 Bacteroidales bacterium
CCCGGTCCGGAAAGCAATTCGATCTGCTGGGGCAACATATTATGAATGCCGTATTTTCTTATGGCCATGGTATGTCCTCCGCAAACCTCCATGATCCTGACAGGCCTTGATGAGGCCTTATGAATCTCTTTCAGCAGCGATTGAACAAATCCTTCGTTGCGGAATTCATCGGTAAAGTTCATTCCTCAGGCAAAATTGATTCGTTGTTGAATTGTTCCAGTTCTCTCAATGTTTCTAATGTTTCCAGGGCTTCTTTTTCGCTCAGCTTTTCCAGTGCATATCCCGTATGGATAAGCACATAATCGCCGACCTGTACATCATCAAGCAACTGTACACCAACCTTGATCGTAGCGCCGTTGATATTGGCTTTGGCAAATTCGCCGTCTATCTGAGTTATTTTAGCGGGTATTCCTAAACACATGATTAATCTTGTTTGTTTGCAGCAATTGCAAGTTGTCCCAGGGCAATTCCTCCGTCATTGCAAGGTACTTCCTGCGGGTAGTAGACTTCAAATTGATTTTGAACAAGCAAAGGTACTAATTTTTCCGTGAGGTATTTGTTCTGAAATGTCCCTCCGCTTAATGCCACTTTCCGGATACCACTTGCTGTATATGCCTGTTTTACCTGATGCAATGCAGCCTGCACAACGGTATTGTGAAATTTTGTTACCATGATCTCCAATGAAGTGCCGGCCCGTATGTCCTGTATTATTTCCCGGAACATGTTTTCAAAAGAGATCACTTCGTTTCCTGAAAACGGATAAGAGTCATCTGTATTTTTCCGGAGGTAATTTTCCAGACGCAGGGGAGGTTCGGCATGGTAATGGCTGTCAAGGCATATGCACAACAGGGCGGCAACGGCATCGAATAACCTGCCTGCACTGCAGCAAAGGGGAGAGTTGATCTTTTTATCAATGGCTACCGTAAGTTTTCTGGCTTTTTCTGTATCGATCGAGGAAAGAAATGGAATATTCAGTGTTTCGTAGTTCTCCCCGTATATCTGATACAAATAGGATAAGGCAGTTCTCCAGGGTTGTCTGGTAACAGCATCTCCACCGGGAAGAGGAACGTAACCGAAATGACCGATCCGGCGGAAATTCTTATAGTCGGAGACCATTACTTCGCTGCCCCAGACATGGCCATCCGTACCATAACCGACTCCGTCATAACTTATCCCGATGACAGGTCCCTGTAAACCATACTCAGCCATGACAGCCGCTATGTGTGCATGATGGTGCTGTACCGTGATTACCGGAAGGCCTGATTCCTTTGCGTATTGCGATGAAAGGTAATCGGGATGAAGATCACATACTATTTTTTCCGGTTCGAATCTGTACAGGCGACTGAACTCGGAAATATTCTCACAGAAGAATTCATAGGTTTCCATGTTTTTCAGATCTCCGATGTGCTGACTGAGGATGGCCTGGTGGTCTTTTCCGATACAGAAGCAATTGGAAAGTTCGGCGCCCGTAGCCAGGATACCTGTCACATCGAACTCAAGGTCCACTGGTTCGGGAGCATAGCCCCTTGCCCTGCGAAAGATCCGGGCTCTGCTGTCGATCACTTTTACAACCGAATCATCTGCCCGTCGTGCGATCCTGCGGTTATTGATCAGTGTTCCCCCGGAAATTTTCCCGAAGGAATCCATGGCGGCATCTTCTCTGCAGAGAATGGGCGTATCCGATTCATTTCCGCTGGTAAGAACAATGGCATTTGTATTCAGTCGATCAAACAGTAAATGATGCAGCGGCAGATAGGGAAGAAAAGCCCCGAGTGAAACCAGTCCGGAGGTAATACTTTCGGCCAGTGTATGGTTCCTGAACTGATCCAGGATAACAATGGGCCGGCGCCAGGAAGTCAGTATACTTTCCTCGACCGGTGAAACACGGCAAATTCCGGTTAAAGCAGTTAGTGATCTGAACATGACGGCAAACGGTTTTTTTTCCCTGAGCTTGAAATGGCGCAGTTCTTTTACGGCATTTTCATTCATTGCATCGCAGGCTAAATGATAACCGCCCAGTCCTTTCATGGCAACAACCAGTCCTTTATCGATGTTTCCGGCAATGGATGCGATGATCTTTTCAAAATCGGTCATGATGCCACCATCATAATGATATTCATAGTGAGGGCCGCAGTCGTGGCAGGATATAGGCTGGGCATGGAACCTCCTGTCATCGGGATCATTGAATTCAGCAGAGCAATTGCTGCACAGGTCAAATTCTTTCATACTCGTATTACCCCGGTCATAAGGGAAATCTTCGATAAGGGTAAAACGGGGTCCGCAATTGGTACAGTTTATAAAAGGATAATCCGCTCTTCTGTCTTCTGAAAACAACTCTTCGAGACAATCCCGGCAAACAGCAATATCAGGACTGATCTCTGTGATGATCCCCTCCGACCGTACGCTGGGAACGATCAAAAAATCGTCGAAGTTTTTGTATTTTGTCCCGGTGGGTATAATCTCTTTTATATTTGCTGCCGGGGGAGCATTGTTTTCTAATTCCTCCAGAAAGACGCGGCAGTTTTTTTTATCTCCTTCAATATGTGCAATAACTCCATCGGGCCTGTTAAAGACAAATCCTTTCAGGCTATGGGTTTTGGCCAGTCTGTAAACGAAAGGCCTGAATCCTACTCCCTGTACACGGCCTTTGACATGAACCAGAAAGCCGGTGCTTTTTTTATATACTGAAGTTCTTTGACTCAAAAATTAGTATATTGTAAACAGATTTATTTTTGTTCAGGTTAATTTGAACATGCTAAACTAAATCAAATCTCTCAAAAAGTATAAATGGATCTTTCACCCCGCACAATCGAACGGCTCAGCAAATACCGCAGGCTGTTGGAAAAATACCGGCAATCGGACGGAGCTTATATTTTTTCCCACCACCTTGCGCGTTTACTGGATCTTACTTCGGTACAGGTCCGGCGTGATCTGATGCTGATCGGATTATCAGGCAATCACCGGAAGGGATATAATATTCGTGAATTAATTACATTGATAGGAAGAACGATTGATGCCGAGCAGGGACATAACATAGCCATTATCGGTATGGGGAATCTTGGCAGAGCTGTCACGAGGTTTATCAGGAAAAACCATACCAAGATGAATATTGTTGCCGGGTTTGATATTGATCCTGTAAAGGTTAATGAAGTGGTGGACGATGTTCCCTGTTATCATATTTCTACTCTGCGTTCATACATTAAAACATTATCCGTAGATATAGGGATACTAACAGCCTCGTCAGATGCTGCACAGAATCTGGCAGATCTGATCGTCGACTGCGGAGTAAAAGGACTTTTGAATTTTACTTCTGTTCATCTCGACGTGCCTCCTGATGTTTATTTAAAGGATTACGATATCATGACCTCCCTGGAGGAGATCGGATTTTTCATTAAACACCCGCGGAAAAAAATATGAAGTTACAACAAGGTATCCAGGGAAGTGAATTCCATATCAAACGCCTGGGCAACATTCTCATAAACACATTTCCCCTTGTAGGTATTCACACCTTTATAGATATCATCCGATCTGCGGCATGCCTCTTCGAGTCCGAGTTCTGCTATCATTAGTCCGTAGGGCAGGGTAGTGCTTGTAAGGGCTTTTGTAGAACTCAGCGCTACGGCTCCCGGCATATTTGCCACTCCGTAATGAACCACATCATCTATAACATACACGGGGTCATCGTGTGTTGTTGCGTGAATGGTCTCGATACACCCACCCTGATCGATGGCCACGTCTACGATGACAGACCCTTTTTTCATGATCTTTAAGTGTTCTTTCTTTACCAGTACAGGAGCTTTTGCCCCCGGCAATAAGACGGCTCCGACAAGCACATCACTTTCTGCAAGGACTTTCTCTATATTGGCATCGGTACTGTAAAGGGTTGTTATTCTTGAACCAAAAATATCGTCGAGGTAAGCCAGTCTTGTAGCGCTTATATCCAGAATGGTCACATCCGCCCCCATGCCCGAAGCGATTTTACAGGCGTTGGTGCCTACAACACCGCCGCCAATGATACCTACCTTTCCCCGCTCAACACCGGGTACGCCACCGATCAGTACCCCTCTGCCGCCAAAAGTCTTTTCAAGATATTTGGCCCCTTCCTGTACAGCAAGTCTTCCTGCAATCTCACTCATAGGTTTCAGACAT
>JASFVU010000291.1:0-4780 GCA_050049665.1 Bacteroidales bacterium
AATTCAACAGGAATGGAGGGATCGAATTCGATTTTGCCGGTATCGGCAACAGGCTTTCTGCCTCAGTTCTTTATTACAGGAGCCTGTTACCTGAAATACATAATAATACGAATTTCTACGGCACTGAGATCGATTACCGTACCAGCAAATTCAGGACCCGGAATATGTTTTATCATGCAGATGAAAATTATATTTCTGATATGGGATATATCCCCCGTTTGTATCATTACGATGCTGTGAATGATACTACATACAGGGAAGCTTATTCTGAAGTCAGTAACCTGACGAAGCTTACTTTTTTTCCCGGTACCCGTGTGCAATTTCTGGAATTCTGGTCGCGATCCAGTATATATCTGCATTCCGGCGGAGATCTGAATGAGTTTAAACAACAGGTAGGCCAGACAATGGAATTTAAAGATCGTTCGATTTTCACTGCCGGAATTAACTTTGGTTTTTTCAGTATGCTTTACCCGAATGACATAATAAAAAACGACAATCCTTTACCTGCCGGAAAATATGAAGATATTACATTCAATATTGGTTATACTACAAATCCCAGGAAAAGTTTAATTGTAAGCGTATTGACCGATTACGGGAAATTTTATAATGGCAGAAAATTGTATACCGATGTGAAGCTTATTTATAAAATTCAGCCCTGGGGAGTATTTTCAGTAAATCACAACTTATGTGATCTGAAATTTAGTGAGTTTTCGGAATATGAAACCTATCATTTATTTGGAATTCGTTCGGAGATTAATTTTACCAAAGATATTTCATGGACAACGTTATTGCAATACAATACCCAGGTTGATACCGTAAACATAAACAGTTTGTTTCGCTGGAGATTCCGGCCTTTGAGCGATTTCTATTTTGTTGTCAAAGATGATATGACGAACGGTTGGGATCAGAAAAAAATTCAGGTTGTATTTAAATTGAATTATTGGTTTAAGGTGTAAATCCTGTGAATGCCTCCGGGAGAGTGATGTGAGGTGAATAGTGAGATTTAGTTTATTGGCTTTCAGGTAGTTGGGTTATTAGGTTGCTTTACCATCTTTCGCCCCGAGGTCTCGGGGCGGAGGATGGTTAGCTTTTGGCTATTTGGGTGCTGGTTCCTCGGTACTGGATTCTGGGCTTAAATGTTTAATCGTGTAATCGTGAGATTGATTAATTGAATTAACTGGTGAACTGAATTAACTGAAACATACGATTGGCTTATCAGAAGCTTCATTTCATCAATTCATCGATTAATTCAGTTCATCATCTCATCACCTAATCACCTAATCAATAACAGACAGAAATAAACTTAATTTAACTTTGTTTAATAATATTATTCATAGCTTGGAAGATTAAAATTTATCTTTTAAAATCATAATACATACCGAACGATTTGTTTTTAATCATTCCGGCGAATTGACGAAAAACGGAAATAACGGATGAAACCCTCATGTACAGACGTACACAACAAGGAAATGAATAAACCATGAGGGTTCCACGGTGTAATATGCAGCATGCTAAATATTATGAGATTAATTGATTTACAAACAAATGGGTAACTAAATTTTATTCTGGTGAAAAGAAGAGATTTTATCAATACGGGCTTATTGACAGCCTTTACAGGCACAGTAGCTACTTCGGCATTGTTGTCGGGTTGCAGATCTGAAAACAAAGGGGTAAAGGGGAAAGCCAGAAACATCATATTCCTGGTGAGTGACGGCATGAGTTCCGGAACACTGAACATGGCTGATCTATTGTTACAACGAAAAGAGGGTCGTGGAAGTACCTGGATGGATCTGTACCGTCAGAACCGGGGATCAAGGGCATTGATGGATACAGCCTCGGCAGATTCATTGGTTACCGATTCTGCAGCGGCAAGTTCGGCCTGGGGTGGGGGTACGAGGATCAATAATGGGAAATTGAATGTAAATGCCGATGGTTCGTTTAACAAGCCTGTTCTTCAAAAATTCAAAGAAGCAGGTAAATCGGTGGGGTGTGTTACCACGGTACCGGTCACGCATGCAACTCCGGCCGGTTTTTGTGTAAATATGAAACACCGGAATATGCAGGATAAGATCGCTTCTGAATACCTTGAACTGAAATTTGATGTGATGATGGGGGGCGGACTGGAATATTTCGACGGTTCCAAAAGGGAGGATAAACGAAATATTTTCGGTGATTTTGTTTCCGGGGGTTTTCAGGTTGTCAAAACCAGATCGGAGATGGAAAAAACCATACCCGGAAAACCTGTAATAGGAGTTTTCTGTGAGGATGGCCTGCCTTATGACCTGGATATGCAAAACGATCCGGATTTAAAAGCAAAAATATCCACGTTGACCGAAATGACACAAAAAGCAATTGACCTTATGTCCCGGAATTCAAACGGATTTGTTTTGCAGGTTGAAGGAGGTAAAGTCGATTGGGCTGCACATGCCAATGATACGTCAGCCTTGATCTACGATCAGATAGAATTTGACAGGGCTGCAGGTGCAGCCGTTAAATTTGCGGAAAGCCGCGATGACACACTGGTAGTGATCACGACCGATCATGGTAATGCAAATCCCGGTTTAATAAAAAGCGATAAGGTTGATGAAATGTTCGATACTCTGCAAACAGTGAAACATACGAATGATTGGGTGCTTAACGGAATATCCGGAGATGACACCCTTTCTGATGTAATAGAACGTTTGCATTTTGCCCAGGGCATTACGATAACAAAAGAAGAAGCTAAGTTCATTTCAGATGCCTATAAAAGAATTGACGGACCGGGACTTTATAATCCTTATAAGCTGCCGTTTCAAAAGTTAGCGGAAATACAGCAAAATTATACCTCGGTGTACTGGTCGGGCATGAACCATTCCGCCGATTTTGTTGAGCTGGCCATGTTCGGTGCAGGGAGCGAAGCGTTGCCCCCGTTTGTGAAAAATACCGATTTGCATAATTATATGCTTATGGTAACCGGGGTTGAGGAGTTTGCCGTGACGGTATAGATCCTTTTCACCTGATCTGAAATCGCTGTATTTGCACACTTTGCAAATTCATGGCGTGCTTTGCTGTTAAAGAATGCAGGAAATAGCTCTGAACAAATTCCAAAAGACAAATCCCAAATCACAATGAAGCTCCAAAAAACAAATCTCAATACTCAAAGGCCTGTTTAATCGTGTAATCGTGTAATCGTTGAAATTGGTGAACTGAATTAACTGGTAAACTGAGTAAATGAAACAAAACGATTAGCTTATCGGAATATTCATTTCATCAGTTATTCGATTAATTCAGTTAATCTGTAAAATAGCTTTTGGCAATTAGGTTATTGGCTCGTTAGCCTATTGGTGCTGCTTTATGTAATTAGCAACCTTCCTGTTTAGTTACCGTCTGGGAAAAATTGCGTAGCAATTCAAGTGAGCCTTTCAGGCGGGAGGGCATTTTGGAGGGAAAGAGTGGCATGTGCGTATGAAACAAACCATTGGCTTATCAGGATCTTCATTTCACCAGTTAATCGATTAATTCAGTTCATCATCTTATCACCTCATCAGGTACAGACATTTTCTTCTACAGTCTTAATTGTTAATTCTTGTTTGACTCATCATCTAATCAACAATACATTTGCGGGCAGGTGATATAAATCACCGGCAATTACTGATCAATTTCAGTTATCTTGCGTATAAAATGAAACAACCGTATTAACTAAACAGTGGAAAGGAATACAATAATTATCATACAGAATGTCTTTTTTTGCAACAAAAAGGATCTTTTTACTGATAATGTGTATTCTTTGTACATGTTATGTGCAGAAACCGTATGCTCAGTTGTCTCCGGCAATAAGCCAGTATTCCTTTAATGCTTTTTTACTGAATCCGGCTGCCGCGGGAAGTGAAGGATATACCACCATAAATTTAACGGCGCGCAGACAATGGATCTGTATTCCCGGAGCTCCGGAAACGGTATCGATCGATTTTCAGACAAGGATATACAAACGGGTTTTCATTCCGTCCACAGCTTCGGTCCGTAAGAAATATGTGAAGCCTCAGCGCAGCGGCAGGGTGGGATTAGGATGCAGTTTTATCAATGACAGGCATGGAGCATTTGATCAGAAGGGATTGAAGCTTTCCTACGCTTATCATGTGCCGGGCAACAGATCGCAATTATCATTCGGACTGGCGCTCAGTATGTTGCTGTATAAGATAAATTATAACGAGATGGTACCGGAAACCGAACATGATGACCTTCTGAATAACGGCCAAAACAAGTTCTTTGTTCCCGATTTTGATGCAGGGATCTATTATACGAACCAACATTTGTTTGCAGGCATTTCGGTGAAGAACCTGACCAGGATGGCAAAAAATCTTAATTTTTATCCTTACGAAGGATACCAGCAAAGGATCATCAGTATTATCGGGGGGTATCAGTTTAAGCTTAGTGAAAGTGTTGGTCTGGAGCCTTCATTCTACGTTAAAAATGCCGGACTTTTCTTCATGCAGACGGATCTGAACGTGAAACTGGCCTTCAAAGACATTCTTTGGAGCGGAGTAACGTACCGGTCTCCCGGAACGATGTGTTTTCAGGGAGGTTTCAGGCTGAACAGGGTATATATCGGATATGCCTACGAATACAATCTGTTCATGCGGCATGAGTTTTGTTTTTCTACCCACGAACTCATGGTCGCCGCCAAGCTGGGAGACAATGTAAGAAGATATAAATGGCTCGAGCGGTATTAAAAGGATCGGAACAGATACTGCCATACAATTTGCCAAAAACACCATGCAGGCAGACACGTATTTTCGGTTTT
>JASFVU010000221.1:0-5535 GCA_050049665.1 Bacteroidales bacterium
GAAGAGAACCGGGTACCTGAAGAAAAGCAGTTTTTGTCGTACCTCGATACATACTGCAAACACCTTGAAGGAGATCATGCGGTCGACC
The DNA here is from genome assembly GCA_050049665.1 of Bacteroidales bacterium. Classification (GTDB taxonomy): domain Bacteria; phylum Bacteroidota; class Bacteroidia; order Bacteroidales; family UBA10428; genus UBA10428. The sequence goes on from JASFVU010000221.1 coordinate 89, forward strand.
TTTCCTGTATTATCCGGGAGGCAAATGAACAGATAAAACAGGCAAATACGGGCATAACAGGACGCTATAAATGCCTGGCCATTGATGAATTTCAGGATATCAATCCGGTCCAGTATGAGTTTGTCAGGCTCATTTCGGAAGGCAAGCAGATTTTTGCCATCGGCGATCCGGATCAATCGGTTTACGGTTTCAGGGGTTCGGATGTCAGACTGTTTTACAGGGCAAAAGATGATCTGAAAGCAACAGAGGTCTTTTTGAAAAAAAATTACCGTACACCGGAAAATATACTGGATGCTGCTACCTTGATGATATCACACAATGGTCAAAGGGCAAAGGCTGTTCCGGAAGCCGTAAAAACATCGGATGTGCCGGTCAGACAGTTTGTTGCCTGTGATTCCGGACAGGAGGCGGCTTATATCGCCGATCAGGTGCTGAATTACGTTGGTGGTGTCGACTCCATGAGTACAGGGCAGGCCAGGTCGGATTACAGTTATGCATTTTCCGATATCGCTATTCTTTACCGGACGCACAGCGTTGCTGCGGGTATCTCAAGGCTGTTGAAGCTGAAAGGTATTCCCGTGTTGCTGAGTGACGGAACTTCCTTTTTTGCGGAACCTCCCTTTGATGTGATAGCTTTTTCATTGCAATTGCTGCAAAACAGCAACAATGCGATCGCACTTTCGGGGATCATGGAGAAGCTTTTGAAACTGAACAACGAACAAAAGCACCTCCTGCTGAAAAAGATCATCGGAAAAGAGGTTGATCCTGAAAATTTTTCGCAACACGAAAGCTGGAAAAAATGGATGACCTTGTACAAACGGCTCAGTGCCGGGTTTGAAGAGAAGGGCTTGATGGAGGTCATGCAGCAGTTACTGGATTTTTTCCTTCCCGAATCGGCGCTGACTGACCAGCAGCAGGTAAAAAGAGAAATGCTTGTTAAACTGGCTGCAGAATTTGACGGAGGTCCGGCTGACTTTTTGCAAAAGTATGTGCTGTCGCCTTATACCGATGCCGGCAGGCTGAACAGCGGCGGTGTGCGGCTGATGACTTTTCATGCTGCAAAAGGTCTTGAATTCCCTGTTGTTTTTATAGCCGGGGCCGAAGAAGGAATTACGCCACTTGACAGAAAAGACACTGATTTGGAAGAAGAGAGAAGATTGTTTTATGTGGCTATGACGAGGGCAAAAGACGAACTGCAGATCGTTAGCTCGGAAAAGAGAACAGTATACGGTCAGGAAAAAGAAATGTCTTTTTCCCGGTTTCTGAATGAATTTGATCCGGAATATTTGCAGCGTGTTGATTTTGACACGGTAAAAAAGGCCAAACCCGCCGAACAGCAGTTAAAATTGTTTTAAGTTGAACTGGTGATCCTTTTGTCCAAAGCTGAAAATCAGGACTCTGTCAACAACTGCATAATGTCCACTTCAAGCGCATCGCTGATCCTTTTCAGCATCAGAACAGAACTGTTTACACGGCCTTTTTCTATACGACGAAGAGAAGAGTCCTCCATATCCAGCATGGTCGCCAGATCGATCTGTTTAAGGCCTTTGGATTGCCTTATCCTGATAATGTTTTTCCCGATCTTTCTTAAAAAATCTTCGTCATTCATGAGCCCGTTTCTCCTTTTTCCATGCCAATATGGAATTATTCTGATAAAAAATGCAGAACATATATGTTCGGAAAAATAATTTTGAGTAGCTTTGAACGGTTCATTGAAAGAATTGAAATACCGTGGATCACAAAGTAATGAAAGGCAAGCTGTAAATTTCAGATGATACATGTGAACCCGGTTACCGGCAAAAGATGTGTTGATGAATATCATCTTCCATATCCCGGAATGCGGACAGGGTAAGAAGGTATTTATGTTGTTCGGGAGAGTTTTCAATAATCCGGAACCGGCCCCTCAGAAACCTGTTATTGCCGTTTTAACCATATTGTCCTGTGACCCGGCCGGCAGATCCGACCCCGGCCGGCCGGGTTGGCAGGGTACCTTTCCAAATCCTTTGAAGCCGTGGATTCGAAAGATATTAAGGCTGCATCAGAATCCTATGTCATCTCCTCCGAAATCTTCTCCGTTACGCTGTTTCTGGCCCATGCGCTTTTTCTGGTTCAGCCTGTAAACAAGGGTCAATGTATAAGTCCGCTCTGAATGACGCCATTCACCATCGGAATATAGTTCCGGAAGGTCTCTTGTAAACCTGTATTTACGGCTGTTCAATACATCACGAATATTGAAGGTAACGGTTCCTTTTTTATTCAGGATCTCTCTGCTTAATGCAATGCCTAACATGTACATTGCTTTTCGGGTTCCCTCCTGGGCCGATTCGCTTGGTGCCCTGTATCTGAATACTGACTGAATATCGAATAATCTCTCGAAGCGGAGTTTTGCATTCAGCCTGGTATTCCATGAATAATAGTCGCTGTGCAGTATTTCGTCTTCGTAAATGCCGTTGGTGATGGAACGGTAATAATTTATATCACCGGCAAGTGTTATCCATTTTGCAGGATTCAGTTCAATGTTGGCTTCCAGTCCGTATGATTCTCTTTTTGACAGATTATAGGGCTTTTGAACGGATACACCTGTGGAATCATTAACAACGCTTATTCTTTCAATCACTCCTTTGGTATCCCTGAAATATATGCCGGTGTAAACATTGATAACTTTATGCCTGAATAAATAGCCCAGTTCATAGGAATTGGTATATTCCGGCTTCAGGTTCGGATTACCACTCCTGATATTCCGGGGATTTGTGTAGCTGAAAAATGGGTTTAGTAACCAGAAATGAGGACGGTGTATTCGTCTGCTGTAACTTATTTGCAGGGCATGAGATGCATTAAATTCATACGTAGTATGGACGGTTGGGAACAGATCGAAATATACATCTTCATTTTTATTACCGTATTCCTGTAAAAGCGAATCGGGAATATTTGAAGTATCGTTTTGTACAACCCTGATATCCGAGAGTTCACCCCGTAAGCCGGCCTGGATTGAAAACCGGCCAAATTTATTTCCTGCCTGAACATAGGCAGCATGTACATTTTCAATATAGTCGATATGATTTGTATAATCAGGTAGCGTAGACCAATGATTATTCATATCCTTTTCTTCCACGATGTAGGGATTGTTTATTTCACGGAATTCACTGCGGTACCCGGTTTCAAATTTTCCCGTGTTGCCAAAAGGGTATATATAATCGGCCTGAATAAGAAAATTCCTTTCATTTTCTTCATTTAAAACCCTCTGAATTGTATCCCACTCTCTGATTATTTGATTTTCGGGAATATATTCGATGCTTTCAAGAATATCATTATCTTCTGTTTCGCCATTTTTCAAATAATGAGCAAAAACATTGAGCTTGTGCTCATTATTTGAAAAGGTCTTTTCGTAATTCAGGGTGAATTCAATATCAAATTCATCTTCCTTTTCTTTGTCCTGCCGGTCGGTTCTGTAGAGCAAAACATCATCTTCAAACCTGGAATCGTTATAAGTAAGATCCGATATGTTTAACTGGTTATCAATGCCCAATATGAAAGAGCCCGTTACGGTATTTTTCGGATTTATGAAATAGTCGACCCCGCCGTTGATACGGTTTGAAAGGCCTTTACGCAGTCTGTTCTGGCTGAGCCGGGTAATATAGCTGGTATCCGGGAGCGTATATTCCTGGTAGGCGTGTCCGCCACCCGGTCTTTCGCTATACCTGATATTGTAATTCAGGAAATAATTGATCTTTTTACGCCGGAAATTTACATTGGCTCCCAGAGAATAGTCATGAGGATAACCGGCAGAGGCTTCGAAAGAACCGTTTACTCCTTTTTGCTGTTCTTTTTTCAGCACGATGTTTATGATGCCGGCCATTCCTTCTGCCTCATGACGGGCGCTCGGATTGGTAATAACCTCAATTCGTTCGATCATGTTTCCCTGGATGTTTCTTAATGCATCGGTGTTTCCGGCACTTACCATCCCGGAAGGCTTTCCGTCAACCAATATCTGTAAACCCTGGCTGCCTCTGAGGCTGATATTTCCATCAAGATCGACAGTTACCGATGGTATATTATCCATGATTTCAAGGGCGGATTTCCCCGTATTGCTCAGATCTTTCCCGACATTGAATATTTTTTTATCAAGGTGAATGACCATTTCACTTTTCTCGGCAGTTACGGTCACTTCATCAAGGTAAGTTGCATCCGGCGACAAACTGACAGTACCCAGATTGAATTCTTTACTTTCCTCAGACAGGCGGATACCCGGAAAAGAACTTTTCTTATAGGAAATGAATTGTATCTCGGCATAATAAGCTCCCGGTTTCAGATCAATTGCAAAAGTGCCGTCTGATCCGGCCAGTCCTCCTGTAACCAGGACCGAATCAGCAGTATAAACCGAGATCGTGGCAAATTCCAGCGGAGATCCGGTCGACCTGTCCACTACTTTGCCAACAAGCCTGAAATTTTTTTCCGATGGTGCTGCCTGACTAAAAACTACCTGGAGAATAAAAAGCCAGAAAAAGGATGTTATTGTTCGTTTCATTGTATTGTTCTACCTTTTGCTGTACAATGGCATCTAAAGACTAACCATTGACAACATGTAAATGTTTTATCAGTCTTTTTGCTAAATGATCTCTTCTGAAATCCTGTGTAAAAATAATGCCTTCCTGACGGATAAAATAGCAAAATTATTGCGACCATGGTCTGATTTTAAAAAAAATCAACAAATGGCCGGGATGTATCAATTAATGAACCGTTCACCTCTATTTGTTTCCGGATTATTATCCGGGTTGGCTTTTGCCTGATCCTGAAGAAGCCCGGTGTTCATTGATTTCAGGCAATTCATGAATAATACCGGGAAATAAAATAAATTTGCAGATCGCCGGACTATATTCGATCTGAAGAGATAAGGTCATGTTACAAATAAAAGATACGTTGATCAGTCAGGATATCATTGAACAGAATTTTTGCTGTGATCTGACTAAATGCCATGGAGCCTGTTGTGTTAAGGGAGATGCCGGAGCTCCTTTGCTTGAGGAAGAAACTGACATTCTTTCGGGGATCATTGAAAAGATCAAACCGTATCTTTCGGAAGGAGGCATAAAGTCGATAGAACGGCAGGGAACACATGTGATTGACAGTGAAAATGAAACTGTTACCCCTTTGATAGACGGTAAGGAATGTGCTTACGTCGTTTTTGAGAATGGCATTGCAAGATGCGGAATTGAAAAAGCCTGGTCAGATGGTGCTGTAAAGTTCAGAAAACCGGTTTCCTGTCACCTGTATCCGGTAAGGATCAGGAAATATGAACGTTTTATTGCAGTAAATTATGATCAGTGGGATATATGTGGCCCTGCAAGGAAAAAAGGTGACACGGTCAAACTTCCGGTTATTGAGTTTGTAAAAGATGCTTTGATAAGAAGGTTTGGAAAGGATTGGTATTTGAGCCTGAAGAAACTGGCTCA
>JASFVU010000467.1:0-3342 GCA_050049665.1 Bacteroidales bacterium
CACAGGAAGAGAATCAAATTCGGCAGAAGCGGCAAAATCCATTCCGTCATAACGACACAATCCTTCTCCCGTTCCTATCCAGATAAAACCGTTATTATCCTGAATGATATTGTACACAAAAGGATGACACAGTCCTTCTGAAATGGAAAAGTAATTGAATCTGTCATTTTGCGAATAAGTAACCGATCGTATAGAAGTACTGATTATAATCAGCATTAAAAAGATATTGCCCTTATTGGTTCTCATATGATTAAAGAGTTTCAAAATTGAACTCATGGATTCACTCTGTTAGCTTTTATACCATATTTGTATTTTGGTACACCACCGATAGGAATCACATAGAAAGGCAACAGTTCATTATACTGATTCCTGACATTAACCACAACATTATTATTTTTTACAGGAGGTGATTTCTTTTTTATAAACTGAATATCAAGTGATGTATTTTTTTCTTCTTCAAAGATCTTAAACTCGTCCGATACCCAGAAATCATCTGCCGATATCGGGCTTCTCTGGTTATTCCTTGCAACAGAAACAGTTCTTATTACTCCGTCTGAATCCCAGTCGAAATTTGATAATTTTACTGTTATTGTCCTGTCATCCACATAAGGATAAATATGGGATATTTCATTGGGATTGTCGTGCATACGAAAAGAATATTCGTAGGCAAAGGCATTTCCCCCCTCAACCGGTTTATTGGTTGAATAGCTGGTAGTCAAAAAATACCTGTACAGATTACCATCATTCCCTGCAACACCATCTGCAATGATCTTAATGACATATCCTCCGAACTTCTCCACATATTCACCTTCCGTAGGATTAAAAGGGCCGAATGTATACCAATTGTTATTGTACCTCGGATTTTCCCCGAATACTTTTGATGCAAGAAGCACACCACTCTTATAATTTCCTTTCGGATCAGTTTCCTGGGCATCTTTATGTGAGTAACATTCTTTCCCACCATATACCGAAAACATGGTACGCGTATCAAATACACCATTTAATTCATCTATGTCTCCTCCGATGTCGGGATCGAAGACTCTTATGAATACAGGTTCCTTAAAGGTTTCGGGGATCAGAAAAAAGAATGTCTGGGAAAAATCATCATCTCCCCAGGAAGTTTCGGCTTTATTTCCGAATGTCATTAAATACGGAATGTTCTCATCTCCGGCAGGAACAGGTTGTGCAAAGGTCACAAAATAAAAAAAAGTGATAAAAAATGACGTAAGCAAAAAAAGTCTCATTGATCTTTTGATTAGCTAATATTTTGTTTCCGGATACATTTCAAATATACGACATCATAATCTATTTAAACAATCTACGTAATCCCCGCTAAAAAGTTGTTAAACGAAACATTACCTTTCCAATATGACAATTTGTTTACTGGAACAGGCCTCCTGAATTTTATCAGGTTCATTTTCATCGGCACCCCTTAAGCCAAGTCTGACTATATAAACACCCGGCCTGGTATAACTGTGGGTAGTTTCCTTTTCCATTGTCATGGAACCATCCCCGAAGTCCCAGTAATAATTTTCTATTGTAAATTTGTTGATATGCGATTGTGAAGCATCAAAAACAATGTTTTCATTCACCCCGGCCGTATCAGGAATTACCATATAGGGCTGTTCCATTTTCTCGATCAGCAGATCGTATACAGCCTCACTCCTGGAAATTTCACCTGTCAGGGTATCTACTACGTTCAGCTGAACAAAATAATATCCGGGCTCTTCATAGCAATGGACAACTCTTGTTTTTCTAATGACCGCCCCATCCCCAAGGTCCCATTCGTATTTCAGGCTTGTTGTATCAAGATTTACCAGTCCGGCTTCATAAAATTCGTAACAGTAACTCTCTTCAACCTGTTCCGGGCACTCTGTAAAGGTAGGAAAAGTGGAAACAAATTGGTAAATATCATCTGTTCCCCTGCGATTGGAAGTAAAATAGCCCGTATCCATTTCCGCATTGGCCACAAATGCAAAATCATCCGATCCCGAATTGAAAGGTGCCGGCATGTTAACTGCATTTGACCAACTGCCATTCAGAAATTCACTGTAGTAGATATCAATATTCCCTTCACCTGCATGACCGTCTGAAGAAAAATATAATCTGTTTTCTTTGAACAAAAAGGGAAATATTTCATTGCCCTCCGTATTGATCTTTTCTCCGATATTCACGGGGTCGCTCCATTGATTCCCGTTCCTGTCGCAGTAATAAATGTCATAACCTCCGAATCCTTCAGGGTCTCTGGCTGAAAAAAACAGTCTGTTCCCATCGCTGCTGATGCAGGGGAACCCGACATTGAATTCATCGCTGTTATGAGAAAACTCTTTCGGAGTTTGCCATTTACCATCTGCACGTGCTGATATCAGGATCCCGTTGAGGGTGTCTGCCCCTGCCTTATCACCGATCTTTCCTGACGAATTGATCGTTGATGTATAATAAACGGTATTCCCGTCGGCAGATACTGAAGCGGAACTCTGATGATAACGTGATACCAGTTCCTTTGAAAACAGGACCGGCCGTGTCCATCTGCTCTTGCCCTTTCGCCCGGTAAAGTATAGATTATACATGTATTCTCCCTCCTGGTCTACCGTAACCACGATCACATCCTGCTTCCGGTTGGAACAAAAAATGATGCCGTTCTCAAATATGGAAGGAGCCATTTCACTGTATGAAAGCGTATTAACAGGCAAACGGTCGATACGAAAGAACACCTGGGAAAAAATAAATTGTCCGGGCAACATACAAATAATAAACAATATACTTTTTATCCATCTCATAGGTTAAAATTCCCTGGGATTTGATGCATTTACTTTGTATCCGAATTTATATTGAATATTGATCTCATGCGATCCTGAAGTATAACCCGATCTTTCTCCGATATTGATATCATAACTGTAACCCAGGCTGAACTGCCTGTTCAGGTTATATCCTATCAGGATAATGAAGGCTTCGCCATACCTGTACCCCAAACCGGCCTTGTAGGTATTTTTATAAACTCCCATAGCATTTACAGCCACCACAAAAGGATTGACCGCACTTAATACGATTAGTGCCGAAGGTTCAATTGCAAATTCGGACGGCAGGGCTATTTCCCCCCCTCCGGCAAAATGATACTCATAATCCGAAACTTCATGCGACATTTTATATTTTCCGGATGCTTCGCTTTTGTACCCAAAAAACCGGGGAACAGAAAATCCCGCCCAGTACTGATCCGCATAGTATAATGCTCCGAAACCGGCATTGAGGACAAAAAAGGTTTGTCCGCTTTCCGTAAAAGCCCGGTCATTTTCTTCACGTGAAGGGATAACCTTCTGGGATCCGTTATTGACCCCCAGTTTA
>JASFVU010000018.1:0-12955 GCA_050049665.1 Bacteroidales bacterium
ACTCTTATCTCATCGCCTTTTGTCAACGCCGGAGGAATTACAGGGCCCATGTAAGTTTGTGTTGATTTATTTCCTAAAATACTGCTTTTCCATATCTTTGCCGGGTATTTTCAAAGGAATTTGTGTACAAACAGGTGACTATTCAGCCGGAGGGGCTGAAAAATAATACCGGAAAATGAAGCCATACAAACGCCATCTTATCACTGCCGCTCTTCCCTATGCCAACGGGCCGGTTCATATCGGCCATCTTGCCGGTGTTTACGTGCCTGCTGATATCTATGTCAGATACCTGAGGCTAAAGGGCGAGGATGTCCTGTTTGTTTGCGGTTCGGACGAACACGGGGTCCCGATTACCATTAAAGCAAAGGAAGAAGGGGTCAGCCCGCAGGATATTGTTAACCGGTACCACGGGATCATTAAAAAAGCATTCTCGGAATTCGGGATCGATTTTGATATTTATTCACGAACAACCTCCGCAACGCATTATCAGATGGCTTCCGAGTTCTTTAAAAAACTTTATGACAGTGGCAAGTTCATCGAAAAAACCACCAAACAGTATTATGATACCGAGGCAAAACAATTCTTAGCCGACAGGTACATTACCGGAGAATGCCCCCGGTGTGGCAACGATTCGGCCTTTGGCGACCAGTGTGAACGCTGCGGGTCCTCTTTGAGCCCGACCGATCTTAAAAATCCGAAGTCAGCTATAAGCGGTACCAAACCGGTTATGAAAGAAACCCTTCACTGGTTTCTTCCTCTCGATCAATATGAGGATTTTCTGAACCCCTGGATCCTTGAAGAAAACAAACACTGGAAGACAAATGTCTACGGGCAGTGTAAATCCTGGCTTGATGCAGGTCTTCAGGCCAGAGCGGTCAGCAGGGACCTGGATTGGGGAGTGCCTGTTCCCGTAAAAATAAAAGGAGCTGAAGGCAAAGTGCTTTATGTATGGTTCGATGCTCCTATCGGCTATATATCCGCGACAAAGGAACTTACCCCTGACTGGGAAACATACTGGAAAAAGGATGATACCAGAATGATCCACTTTATCGGCAAAGACAACATCGTATTCCATTGCATTATATTTCCCGTTATGCTCAAAGCAGAGGGAAGCTATATTTTGCCGGAGAATGTTCCGGCAAATGAATTTCTGAACCTTGAAGGGGATAAGATCTCCACCTCCCGGAACTGGGCAGTATGGCTGCACGAATACCTGGAAGAATTCCCCGGAAAAGAAGATGTCCTGAGGTATGTGTTATGTGCCAATGCCCCGGAAACAAAAGACAACGATTTTACCTGGAAAGACTTTCAGACGAGGAACAACAACGAGCTGGTGGCTGTATTAGGGAATTTTGTCAACCGGTCTGTGGTACTAACCCATAAATACTATGAAGGGAAAATACCAAAAAAGAATGAATTAACTGAATACGACAAACAAACCTTATCCGAAATACCAAAAATTAAAGCTTCCGTTGAGAACAGCCTCGATCATTTCAGAATAAGGGAAGCGTTAAAATTTGCCATGGATCTGGCACGGCTGGGGAACAAGTACCTTGCCGATACGGAACCCTGGAGTTTACAGAAATCAAACCCTGACAGGGTAATGACTATCATGAACATATCTTTGCAGATAACAGCAAACTTAGCCACATTAATATCCCCGTTTTTACCGGCAACAGGACAGAAGATCGCAACGTTTCTTAACATCGGTCTTATCCCGTGGTCATCGGTGGGATCGTCCGATCCGGTTAAAACGGGCCATACTATAAACAAAACAGAACTGCTGTTTGAAAAGATCGAAGACCATGTCATTGATGTCCAGCTTAACAAACTGCAAAAAATAAAAGAACAGAACGCCTTAAAAAATAAACCGGTGGATCCGCAAAAAGAACTTATCAGCTACGAAGATTTTTCAAAAATGGATATCCGTACAGGAATCATTCTTGAAGCCGAAAAAGTCCCCAAAACACAAAAACTTCTGAAACTGACAATCGATACGGGACTGGATAAAAGAACCGTAGTATCGGGAATTGCCGAATTTTTCGAACCGGAAAAAATCATTGGCCGGCAGGTTTGTGTCCTGCTGAACCTGGAACCCAGAAAAATCAGGGGGATCGAATCTCAGGGAATGATCCTGATGGCCGAAAATGAAGACGGATCGCTGAAATTCATTGGTGCTGACAATCAGGTTAAACCGGGTAGCTGCGTCAGTTAACCTACTTTTCTTCCAGCAGCCACACCGACTGGTCGATTTGGGACCTGATGCGTCTCAACTCGGCAATGGCCTCTTTTCTGTCATAAAAAGAACCGATGACAACCCTGTAATAATCCTGGCCCACAGATCTGATCTCCGGCCGGAAACCTTTACGGTATAACTGATCTGACAACAGATCCGCGTTTCTGCGATTCCTGAAACTTCCTGCAACCAGGTGATACCCCGGAGATGAGGACTGAATATCAAGAAATTTTTCCGGTCCTTTTCCCCGGGGAACAGCAAGCGCTTTTTTCGCTTGAGTACTTTCATTCAACGATCTTTCTATCTCATTTATAATCGAATCTTCCCATTCCTTTTTGGAATTACCGAAGACCATTTCTTCCTGTCGCCTTTCTTTTAACTTACTGTCAAACCATTGTACAAGAGGCATCCCGTGGCTTGTCGCCAGCAAGACAAGGGTTGTAACGGAAATCAGTAAAAGTAAAATGCCGATTGCTATATACCAGCCTGTAAGTTTTCTTTTTTGTGGCAAAACAGGCGTTGGCCCTGCATTGGGTGTTTTATCATTCCCGGAAGAAAATCCATTGTCAAAAACAAGTGTCCCCAAACCAAATGATTCCGCCAGGTAATTCTCATTTTCTATTTCAGAAAAAACAATGTTGTTCTTCCCGTCAAATCTGAACTCTCCGATACCTTCGAGAAAAACTTTGCCCTCTTCCTTTATCGTATCATAAAACCACCTGACAAAATCATCTATGATAACCGATGCTTTTGATTTTTCTGTTTCAAGTTGTCTGACAAGGTAATCTTCCAGCACCCCGTTGTCTTTTATCAGGTCCGGACGAAAATTTATTTTCTTTGTGGGCGGATTAATGACTTTCTTTTCACTATCGAGTGTAGCATGTTTGTAAGATGTCTCAAAACCGCCTACTCCTCTTAAAATTACACATTCGTTCTGTATGATCAGTTCCCTTATGAAAGCAGTAATATCCAATTTCCGGTATTTTATGTCTTAAAAATAAGATTGCTTGCAAAATTATTAATTAATCCCGGCAAATAATTATGAACACAAACTAACCGACCGGGAAAATACTAACGCCTGATTTTTTTTCGTTTTGGCAGGGATTAACTTTTAGCCTGTTTAATTGACTTCGTCGAGCTCTCTCGCCTGAGGCGAGATCGGTTGACTTCGTCGAGCCCTCCGGGGTTCATAAATTTCATTTATTAAACTGATTACGATTAAGTTACACTAAGTTTTCTGCAAAAACCAAGTGTAACTAAATCGGGCTAACTTGCTTTGGCACAGATCAATCTGCGAATTTATGAATAGGGCAAGTTAGGAAGGTTGCAATGAAAATCTTATTTTCGTAAATATTACTACACAATATGAAGACATTGAACATGGTCGATTTAAACGGCCAGTATAAAAAGATCAAACCTGAGATCGACAAAGCCATCCGGCAGGTTATTGATTCGTCGGCATTCATTAAAGGTCCGCAAGTCAAAGAGTTTGAAACAAATCTTGCTGACTTTCTCAATGTCAAACATGTGATCGGATGCGCAAATGGCACGGATGCTCTTCAAATTGCTTTGATGGCCCTGGATCTTGATCAGGGAGATGAGATCATCACTCCCGATTTTACTTTCATTGCTACGGCAGAGGTGATTTCCCTCCTGAAACTCAAACCGGTTTTTGTAGATGTTGATCCGGCGACCTTCAACATCGATCCCGGTCAGGTAAGAAAAGCGATCACCAAAAAAACAAAAGCGATCATACCTGTACACCTGTATGGATTATGCTCCAACATGAAAGAATTATTATCCGTTGCAAATGAACATGATTTGTATCTGGTTGAGGACAACGCACAGGCTCTTGGTGCGATCTATGATGATGGAGACACAACAGGTATGGCCGGCACATTGGGGACAATAGGATGTACCTCATTTTTCCCTTCCAAAGTATTAGGATGTTTTGGTGACGGTGGTGCCCTGATGACAAATGACGACACAATTGCAGAGAAAATAAGATGCATTGCAAATCATGGTGCCAGGGTAAAATATTATAATGATGAGATCGGTGTAAATTCACGACTCGATACGATTCAGGCCGCAATTCTGAACGTTAAGCTAAAATACCTGAAACAATATGTTACTTCAAGACAGGAGGCCGCCGGGTATTACTCATCCAGGTTAAATACATTGCAATCCGTCACTACTCCTTCCATTCCGGATTATTCGGATCATGTGTTTCATCAGTATACTATCAGACTTAATGATAACCGGGATGCTTTAAAGAAATACCTTGCGGAACAAGGGATCCCGACTATGATATATTATCCGGTACCCCTGCATTTCCAAAAGGCATTCAAAGCTTCAGGTAATTTCCCTGTAACCGAAAAACTTACAGAAACGGTTCTCTCACTGCCAATGCACACGGAACTGACCACTGCAGAACAAAGTTACATTTGTGATAAAATTGAGGCATTCATAAACGATAACCAATGAAAGACGACTTTTTTGCTCATCCGACTGCTATTATTGATGAAGGATGTAAAATCGGATCCGGCACAAAGATCTGGCAATTTTCGCACATCATGAATGGTTGTGTGATTGGAGAAAAGTGCAATATCGGACAAAATGTCGTTGTTTCTCCGGACGTCATCCTGGGATCGAATGTAAAAGTTCAGAATAACGTTTCCATTTACACGGGAGTAATATGTGAAAACGATGTGTTCCTCGGACCCTCCATGGTCTTTACCAATATTGTAAATCCGAGAAGTGCCGTTGTCAGGCGAAATAAGTACATAAATACCCTGGTTAAAAAAGGCGCCTCAATTGGTGCGAATGCTACAATAATATGTGGAAATACCATTGGTGAATATGCTCTGATCGGGGCCGGAGCAGTGGTAACCAAAGACGTTTTGCCCTACGCACTGGTTGTCGGCAATCCTGCAAAACAAACAGGCTGGGTAAGTGAATACGGACACAAACTGGAGTTTGATACTGAAGGCACGGCTACCTGCCCGGAAAGCAGGGAAAAATATAAACTGGTAAATAATAAAGTTCAAAAATTATAAACATGAATACTATTTTGGTCACAGGAGGTACAGGGTATATTGGTTCGCATACTTCCGTTGAATTAATTAATAATGGTTATAAAGTAATTATTGTAGACAATCTGTCCAACTCAACAATTGAAGTATTGGACGGGATAGAAAAAATTACAGGAATCAGGCCCGGTTTTGAAAAATTCGACCTTTGTGAAAAACAAAAGGTATTTTCATTGTTTAAAACACATTCCATCGATGCAATTATACATTTTGCCGCTTTCAAGGCTGTTGGTGAATCGGTTGAAAAACCTCTCGAATATTATTACAATAATTCCGTATCCCTGATGAATCTCCTGATGGCCATGAGAGAATTCAATACCTCTGCATTGGTTTTCTCCTCTTCATGTACTGTATACGGTCAACCGGATGAATTACCCGTATCTGAAAAAGCCCCCGTTAAAAAGGCTATGTCTCCCTATGGCAATACAAAACAGATCTCCGAAGAAATTATCAGTGATACCATTCAGGCTAATCCCGGTATTAAAGCCATTTCTTTAAGGTATTTCAATCCAATCGGCGCACACAGATCATCCTTCATCGGAGAATTACCGATAGGTGTTCCTCTGAATCTTGTCCCGTTTGTTACGCAGACAGTTGCCGGTATAAGAAAAAAGCTCAGGGTATTCGGAAATGATTACAATACCCCTGACGGAACGGCAATCCGGGATTACATCAATGTCTGCGATCTGGCAAAGGCACATGTTGTTGCTGTTAAAAGAATGTTGAACGACGAAAACAAAATGAACTATGAAATATTTAACCTGGGTACCGGAAAGGGAACGTCAGTCATGGAGATCATTAAAACCTTTGAAGAAGCCACCGGGAAAAAAATAAATTATGAAACTGTTGCCAGACGGGAAGGAGATGTGGAACAGGTGTGGGCCGATACTTCCCTGGCTAACAAAGTATTAGGATGGAAGGCTGAGACTTCGCTCGCCGATACCTTGAAATCAGCCTGGGAATGGGAAAAAAGTATAAGGAACATATAATGAAATCTGAAATGAAAAAAACCATATTTATCACGGGAGGTGCAGGATTTATCGGGTCGCACGTAGTACGGCATTTTGTAACAAAGTATCCTGATTATACCATCGTCAATGTCGATAAACTAACATATGCAGGCAACCTGGAAAATCTCAAAGACATCGAAAAGGCCGAAAATTACCATTTCGAAAAAACCGATATTGTTGATGCAAAAGCAACAGACAATTTGTTTAAGGCATATGGCCCCGGTGGTGTGATCCATCTGGCTGCAGAATCGCATGTCGACCGGTCGATCGAAGAACCGATGGAGTTTGTTTTCACTAACGTAGTAGGGACGGTAAACCTGTTAAATGCCTGCCTCAAATACTGGAACAATGAATTTCAGAACAGGTTGTTTTACCATGTTTCAACCGATGAAGTATACGGATCTTTAGAAAACAACGGGTTCTTTGTCGAATCAACACCATATGATCCGAAAAGCCCCTATTCTGCTTCCAAGGCCGGCAGTGATCATTTTGTGCGTGCATACCATAATACCTATAATTTGCCGGTTGTTATCTCTAACTGTTCCAATAATTACGGCCCGAACCAGTTCCCTGAGAAACTTATTCCCCTTGCCATTAATAACATAAGAACCAGCAAACCCGTTCCGGTTTACGGACTCGGAGAAAATGTACGCGATTGGCTGTATGTCATTGATCATGCCAGGGCCATCGATCTGATCTATCATAGTGGTATGGTGGGAGAAACTTACAATATAGGAGGAAATAACGAATGGAAAAACATCGATCTTGTCCGGTTGTTGTGCAGGTTAATGGATAGTAAATTAGGACGGGAACCTGGCACATCCGAAAAGTTAATACGCTTTGTAAAAGATCGTGCAGGCCATGACCTTCGTTATGCCATTGATTCAGGGAAGCTAAAGAAAGAACTCAACTGGGAACCTTCCGTATCCTTTGAACAGGGACTGAAAATAACTGTTGACTGGTACCTGAAAAACGAAAACTGGATCAATAACATCACCTCAGGTGAATATGAAGCATACTATAATAAACAATACAAAAACCGATAAAGAAAAAATCACTCAACCGTAACAGACTTTGCCAGATTTCTTGGCTGATCGACATTGCATTCCCTTAAGACCGCTATATAATATGAGAACAACTGAAGCGGGACCACAGACAGCAAAGCTGCAAAAATGTTCCCGGTTTCGGGTATCTCAATAACATGGTCAGCCATGTCACGGATTACATTGTCTCCTTCGGTGACAACGGCAATGACAATTCCATTGCGTGCCTTCACCTCCTGAATATTGCTTACGATCTTTTCATAGGAAGAATCCTTCGTAGCAATGACCACAACCGGCATTTTATTGTCTATCAGAGCAATCGGCCCATGTTTCATTTCTGCTGCAGGATAACCTTCGGCATGTATATACGAGATCTCCTTAAGCTTAAGCGCTCCTTCAAGGGCAACAGGGAATAAATACCCCCTGCCCAGATACAATGCATTGCTTGCATGCTGATACAAGGCGGCCAGTTCCCTGATCTTCTCATTACTATGAGTAAGGATCTTTTTAATTTTATTCGGGATTTGCGTGAATTCTTTAATCAGATCCCGGTATTTCTCATCCAAAATCAATCCACGCTTACGTCCGATCAAAATCGCCATCATGGCCAGAACGGTAACCTGACAGGTAAAGGCTTTTGTTGAGGCAACCCCGATCTCGGGACCTGCATGTGTATATACACCGGCATGAGTTTCCCTGGGAATGGAAGAACCTACCACATTGCATATCCCCAAAACGAGGGCTCCGCTCTCTTTGGCTTGCTTTATGGCTGCAAGCGTATCGGCAGTTTCTCCGCTCTGGCTGATGGCAATAATGATATCATCCTCATTTAAGACCGGGTTTCTGTATCTGAACTCAGATGCGTATTCAACTTCAACCGAGATCCTGGCAAGGTCCTCAAACAAGTATTCCCCTACCAGTCCGGCATGCCATGATGTACCACAACCGATAATAATGATGCGTTTGGCATCAGTCAGTTTTGGCAAAACATCATAAAGACCTCCCAGACGTAACTCGGATTCTTCAGAGCGTACTCTGCCCCTGAAAGTATCTTCAATCGATTGCGGCTGCTCAAAAATCTCTTTCAACATAAAATGATCATACCCTCCCTTGTCAATCTCACCGATATCAAAACTCAATTGCTGGACCGTTGGAGTAGTCGTATGACTGTGCTGCGTTTTCAGGATCAATTGTTCCTTGCGGATAATGGCAACGTCGCCGTCATTCAGATAAATTACACTTTTTGTGTATTCAACAATGGGCGTAGCATCCGAAGCAAGGAAATATTCCTCATTTCCAACCCCTA
The DNA here is from genome assembly GCA_050049665.1 of Bacteroidales bacterium. GTDB lineage: Bacteria > Bacteroidota > Bacteroidia > Bacteroidales > UBA10428 > UBA10428. Next base: position 8,685 of record JASFVU010000018.1, read on the forward strand.
TAACCAGCGGACTGCCTTTTCTTGCCGCAATAAGCTTGTCCTTTTCTTCGGTGCACATCACAACAATCCCATAAGCCCCGATCACTTTTGATAAAGCAAGCCTGACAGCCAGTTCTGCATCTACATTTCCGTTTTCATAAATATATTCTATCAGATTGGCCAATACCTCGGTATCTGTTTCGCTTTTAAATTTAACCCCCAAATCTATCAGTTTTCCCCGCAGCCGGTCATAATTCTCGATTATTCCATTGTGGATGATCGTAAACTTACCATTGAACGAAACATGTGGATGGGCATTAATGTCATTCGGTTCCCCATGAGTTGCCCATCTCGTATGGCCTATGCCTATGGAACCGGCATATTTTTTGCCATTGATGTAGGTCTCAAGATCAGATACTTTCCCTTTGCATTTATAAACATGACTTTCTTTTCCCATTATTGCCACTCCGGCAGAATCATATCCTCTGTATTCAAGCCTCTTAAGTCCATTTATCAAAACAGGTAAGGCTTCTCTGTCTCCTATATATCCGACAATCCCACACATATTATTCAGGTATTAAAGAGTAAATAATTTTAAGCGTCGGCGGTTCAGAAGAACTTCCTCCGTTAAGCACTACCCTGGAGGGTACAGTCTTCGAAGGATACACAAGACTATTGGGTACTCTTGAGGGGAAAAGTATGTACCTGCTGCTATACAGTGTATCAGACCTGCCACGCATATAATAATGAATATGATTACCGACGTTAAACATGTATTCAAAATCCGTGGTGTCTCTGAACCCTCCGAAATAATAACTCACCAAACCGTCATCCGCCAGGTAAGATTTTGAAACATTATCGAATAAACCCAAATTCGCCGGTGCTTGATATGTATAAGTATCATCATACAATTCACGGTTGATGGGGAAAGTAAGTTCTGCTTTATTAATGACAACATTGTCATCAAAAGATTCCAGAAGGCCGTCAAGACCGGGAAAATCCACCAAAACATAAGGACCGGTAAGAGACTGAAGGTAGGCCACCGGCTGGCTGTTAACCGTGTCATCAAGAACAGCAGTTATATCATCGCTCGGGATGTTCTGGTACATACCCAGGTTTACAACATCAGCAGAATCCAGTACGTATTCGGGATTACCAATATTAAATACGCTGCTTACGGTATCGTAAAAATTGGAATCAGCATTCCATTCCAGGGTTCTCAGTATCATCATGGAAGATACATTATCTACCCTGATGATCCCTCCTCCCTCGGAATCCCTGAAGTCGGCCGCTAAATACAATCCCTTAAAATGCTCTTTAAACAAGGGGTATTTTGTCGATTGCCAATTATAAATGCTGTCAATAACTAACTGAGGATCAATAAATTTTTGTGCAAAATCATTGGAAAGCATTACCCTGAATGCCCGGGTGGAGTCGTTCAGCCTTTCCGGAGCGCCAAGATTTAACGGGTTCGGATCATACATATCGGGAGTTATCACAAAATCAGATGTTTCTTCCGGTATTGACACAGTTAACTCATAAACATTAAAATCAATGGCCGTGGAATCACCATAGAGGTAATCGTAATACAACTGCAGCTCTAGGTTGTATACTTCTATATTTTCCTCAATAAGGGTGTCCCAGAAACTAACCAGCTCAGAATAGAAAATATCTGCAAGGTATTCTGCCTTTAAAGCTCCTGCGACAGGATCATAAACACTGCCGAGGGGACTGTAAGACAATGAACCCGTGGATAATGGCCAGGCACTTATCGTATACAATTCAACAGAAAGCGTTGTATCATGCACTTCTAACAACACATCATCAGGAAGTAACTGAATGCCTATCTGCAGCGGTTCTTCACTACAGGTTGTAACAGTCAGAATAATTAAAATTGAGATGGCAACAACCAGGAAATGTTGTTTTCGTGAGATTGGTTTATTCAGCTCCATTAACTACTTCACTTAATATTTTATCATAAAATTCCGAATAAGCATCAAGGTATTTATCTTCCGGTTGATACTCCAATACAGGAACATCAGATCGGGACGCATAATCAACCAGTTTACTGTTGATCTTTTCACTACCAAAAATAATACCATCCGAGTAGTTTATGGCTAGTTTAGTGAAATTTATATAGTCCGGTGTGCTGATAACTTCAATGTCCTTTGCATCCAGTTTGTCCCGGGATAATTTATCCTTCATCCGTTTATCCAGTACGTCATCAAATTCATTATCATAAATCGAAGTAACGATCAACGAATCCATAAAGAGCGGATCATCATTGTAATATTTCTTTATATAAAGAGGGATCAGATTTGTAAACCATCCCTGGCAATGAATTATATCCGGCGACCACTGCAATTTCTTCACAGTTTCGATCACTCCCCGGGCAAAGAATATCGTTCGTTCATCATTGTCACTGAACAATTTTCCCTTATCATCGTGCAAAATATACTTTCGCTGGAAAAAATCCTCATTATCAATAAAATAAACCTGCATACGGGCCGTCTGTATAGAGGCTACCTTTATGATCAGGGGATGGTCAGTATCGTCAATAATAAGATTCATCCCTGATAACCGGATAACTTCATGCAACTGATTTCTTCTTTCATTGATGCAGCCATAACGGGGCATAAAAGTTCTTATTTCTTTACCCCGTTCCTGAATACCCTGAGGCAAATTTCGGCCTATAATTGACATTTCTGTTTCGGGAAGGTAAGGAGTGATTTCTTGTGCGACAAATAATACCTTTTTTCTAGCCATCTGATTCTCAATATTTCCGAAATATGATGCAAAATTACGAAAAATATTTTCAATACTCTAAATCCATTGTCCCCGCATGACGAAAAGACCGGCGAGGTGAATAATAAAAGGGTTAACGGACGAAATACGATATCCGAATTCCGGATTTGATTATTTTTGCCTTATATTGAATATGCAAGCAATAAAACAAATAAATACCCTTGACGGTATTCTTTCAAAGCACAGAAGCCCGCCTGAAAAGATCGGCCTTGTCCCGACCATGGGAGCACTTCATATGGGGCATATTTCTTTGGTCAGGAATTCTATCGCTGAAAACGATCTGACCGTTGTCAGTATCTACGTTAATCCGACCCAGTTCAATGACAGAAATGACCTTAGGAATTACCCGAGAACCCTGGAGAAAGATCTGGAAATGCTGAATTCAGCCGGATGCGATATTGTTTTTGTCCCGGACAACAAAGAAATGTATCCCGAAAAGGACACCAGACGTTTCGATTTCGGAACGCTGGGCGAGGTAATGGAAGGGAAAAAGCGTCCCGGACATTTCAATGGGGTGGCCCAGATCGTAACCAAACTGTTCAATGCAGTTAAGCCACACAGGGCATATTTTGGAAAAAAAGATTTTCAGCAACTGGCGATCATCAGAAAGCTGGTTGAAGATCTTCATTATTCCATTGAGATCATTGGCTGCCCGATCATCAGGGAAACCGACGGCCTTGCCATGAGTTCAAGAAATACATTACTTTCTCCGGAAGAAAGGAAAAAAGCTCCGGAGATATACAAAACCCTGGTACAGGTGAAAAAAATGATGAGTTCTCGTAATATACCGGATCTGGAAAGGTTTGTTGAAGATGCTGTAAACGGTACCGTCCACCTGAAGCTCGATTATTTTCAGATCGTAAATTCCAAAACCCTTGTCCCTGTTAAAAAAATAACAAAAGCTGAACCTGTAACTGCCTGTATAGCAGCATTTGCAGGCAAAATCAGACTCATAGATAATCTCGATTTAATTGCTTAAATTTGCAGTGTTATGTTTATAGAAGTAGTCAAATCGAAAATACACCAGGTTAAGGTGACCGAAGCCAATTTGCATTATGTCGGAAGCATCACGATCGATGAAGATTTGATGGATGCCGCCAACCTGCTGGAGCATGAAAAAGTTCAGATCCTGAACATCAACAACGGAGAGCGTTTCGATACTTATGTCATCAGGGGGAACCGGGGTTCCGGCGAGATATGCATGAATGGCCCTGCGGCCCGTAAGGTTGCCGTTGGTGATGTCATCATCATTCTGTCCTATGCTTCCATCGATTTTAACGAAGCAAAATCCTTCAAACCGAGAATAATCTTCCCTGATACGGAAACAAATTCGCTGAAATCAATGGTATGAATCCTCAGGGTAGAACCCTGAACCCAAAATTCCGATGCAGAGCATCGGGGTATTAGACCACATAATGCCGATACGCTTTGCTATCGGGATTAGTTCAACTAACAAATTTCAGTGCACTCTGTTTCTGAAATTTGAG